>CAZGTK010000063.1:0-9892 GCA_964528415.1 uncultured Burkholderiales bacterium
GAGCCGTAGATGCGCTCGCGCGCCTGATCCTGCGTCTGGGTCCGCTCGCGTTCCTGGAACTGGATGCGCTCCTGGGCGGGCGCCTGGGATTGCGCCAGCACGGGCGCGGCGAAGAGCGCCATCGCCGCCGCTGCCATCGTCATCACGCTTCTCGTCTTCATCGTCGACCTCCATCGTCGAGCGCAAGCAACGGAACCATTCTCCTTGCCCGCGGCGGGCGCGGCCTTGATAATTCGCAAGCTTCGGCGCCTTTTCCGGCGCCGCCCCAGCCGGCGCGGGCCGCGCCGTCGCCAAACCGCCGATGAAGAGCGTTCGCATCCAGCCCGTCACCCCCGCCGATTGCGCCGGCTGTCCCACGCACAAGGTGGACCTTTTCAGCGGCCTGCACGAGCAGGATCGCACGCAGCTGCTGCGGCACTTTCACCTCGAGCGGCGTGCGCCGCGCAGCGTGCTCTACACCGAGGGCGAGCGCGGCGAGAGCCTCTACATCGTGCGCTCCGGCGTGGTGAAGCACGTACGCGTCTCGGCGAGCGGCGACGAGCGCATCGTGCGGCTGTCCGTGCCGGGAAGCGCGATCGGACTCAGCCTGCTGGCGGGCGGCGCCTACGGCACCAGCGCCGTCACCGTGACCGCGGCGGAGCTGTGCCGGATCCCGATGGCCGTCGTCGAGACGCGGATGCTCGAGTTCCCGGAGTTCGGCCTGCGCGTGGTGCGCGAGTCGCAGGCGCAGCTGCGCGAAGCCGAGCAGTTCCTCACCGAGCTCTCGACCGGCAACGCCCACGAGCGCGTGGCGCGCCTGCTGCTGTATCTGGGCGAGCACGCCGGCGACGGCGCCTGCCTGATGCTCACGCGCGAGGAAATGGGCGCGCTGCTCGGCATTACCACCGAAACGGCGAGCCGCGTGATCGCCGAGTTCCGGCGCGAGGGGCTCGTGACCGAGCACGGGGACGGCCAGGTCAGCTGCGATCGGCGGCGCCTCGGCGCCCTGGCGGCCGCCTGATCGCCCTGCGGCGCGCCGCGACGCGCGGCGGCTACAGCGGCCAGCGCTCCATCAGGTAGCCGAGGCAGTCCTGGCGGATCGCCTGCACCTTGCGCGTGAGCATCGAGGGCATCACCGCGCGGCGCAGCCGGATCTCTCCCTCCTCGACGACGAAGTAATCTTCCCACCGCTCGCGGCCCTGCTCGTCGCTGACGCTGAGCCGGACGCCGTCGCGGCAACGGCCGATCAGGGTGCCCGGCGCCAGCTCGCGGAAATTGAGGTGGTCGAGGTCGTAGCGCAGGCACACGCTCGCCTCGCAGTCGCCGAAGCCGATGGTGAGCTCGTCCGGCACCGCGACCCGCGCGACCGTGTGGAAGACGTGGATGTCGCCCGCGTGCGGCGGCTGCGCCGAAATCTCGGCCAGCTGCAGGCAGGCGTGCAGGAATTCCCGCGCGTGGTCGACGCCGCTCTCGTCGCCGACGCGGCCGCATTCACAGGTGACCGCGGGGCACAGCGCCGAGAACGCCAGCGACTGAACGCCGAGCGGGCGCGTGAAGTAGACGACCGTCCGGCTGAACAGCGCGGCGAGGTTGAGCCAGCGCGCATCGGTGCGGTTCACGCACGCATAGTGCGGATTGAGGCCCGTGTTGTTGTGCAGGTCGACGCTGGCGAACACGCCGCGTGCGCGCATCCGCTCCACCACCGTCGCCATCAGCGCCTTCGCGTCGTCGTGGCCGGCGACGTCGGTGCCGGGCCACACGCGGTTGAAGTCGGCGCCGCCCTCGGCATAGCGCACGCCGAAGCGGGCGGCCTGCACGTTGCCGACGAAGATCGACAGCGCGCGCGGCAGCGGCGCGTCGCCGAGGTCGCGCAGCAGGGCCTGCACCGCGCGCAGGCCGACGTCCTCGTCGCCGTGCTGCAGCACCGAGACGAACAGCGGCGGCTGGCGCCGTCCGGGCAGGTGGATGAGCGCCGGGGCGTCGAGGACGCGGTGCAGGTCGGCGGCGTCCGCGTCGAGAAAACCCTCCGGCAGACGGTCGAGCTCGATCAGCGCGGTTCCCGACTTGGCGGCGCGCGTCATGACGGCCACTCGTGCACCGGGCGGCCCGCCTGCTGCCGCTCGAGGTAGGCGCGGGTGAGCGCGGCGGCGTCGCGGCCGTGCCGCTCGAACCAGTCGCGCTGCCAGGCGGCGCCGGTGCGCCCGCTGCGGGCGCGCGCCTCGACGATCCCCAGCATCCGCGCGGCGAGCTCCTTGTCGACGCCGAGCTGCGCCAGGCCGAACTGGGCGAGCGGCAGCAGGCGCTCGCGGATCAGCGCCGCGACGGTGGCGCGTGCGCCGTCGGGCCACACGACGCGCGCCGCGAGGCCGAGGCGGGCGGCCTGGTAGAAGTTGTCGCGCGCCTGCGCGAAGGTGACGGATTGCTCCAGCGGCGTCGGCGCGCTGGCGAGGCCTTCGCAGAGGCCGAAGAAGAAGGCCAGATTCGCCAGCATGTCGAGCACGGTCGGACCGGCCGGCATCACGCGCTGCTCGACGCGGAAGTGGCAGCGGCCGTTGCCGTCGCGGCCCACCAGCGGCCGGTTCCAGCGCCAGACGGTGCCGTTGTGGAGCCGCAGGTGGGCGAGCGCCTCCGGCGGCGCGTCGTCGTCGGTCATCGGCAGCAGCAGCGGATAGTGGTCGAGATTCTCGCGGAACAGCTCGGTGAGCGATCGTTGCGCGTAGCGGCTGCCGAAGGTCACGCGCCGCACCGGGCCGCCCCGCGCGGCGTCGAAGCCGCCCACCGCGACCGCCTGCTCGAACAGCGGCACGCGCGTCTCCTCCCACAGCAGCTTGCCGAACAGCAGCGGCGAATTGGCCGCGACCGCCACCAGCGGCGCGCAGGCGAGCGCCGAGGCGTTGTAGTAGCGCGCGGCGCGGCTGGCCGGGACCTGCAGGTGCGCCTGCAGGGAGGTGGTGGCCGCCTCCAGCATGACGTTGTGGTGCACGGTGGACAGGTGCTCGCGCCCGACGATGTCGAGCTTGAGCGGCCGGCCCTCGCGCTGCCGCAGCACCTGGCGGTTCAGCGCGCGGTAGCGCCTGAGCCGCGACATGTGCGCCGGCACCAGGTCGTCGCCCGTGACCGTCGGCAGGATGCCGACGGCGACGACTTCCGCGTCCAGCGAGCGCGCCGTCGCGTGGCAGCGCTCGAGCGTCGCCGCGAGCTCGGCGCCGAGGCGCTCGAGGCCGTCGCAGGCCAACTCCTGCGGCGCGACGTTGATCTCGAAGTTGAAGCGCGAGAGCTCCGGCACCACGGTCGCGAACCCGACCTGCTCGAGGAACGGCTCGTTGAGATCGGCCGGGCGGCCGTCCGCGCGGATGAGCCAGGCTTCCAGCTCGAGCCCGCCGACGCCGCCGCGCTCGCTGAGGCGCCCGCCGGCTTCCAGTTGCGCCAGCAGCTCGGTTTCCTCGCGCAGGCGCGCGCCGAAGCGCTCGAAGTCGGCGGCGGCAAAGTGGCTGCGGGGAATCTCCTGGCCCATGGGCGCCAAGGTTAACACCGTCCCGCCGCGCCTCGCGGCGGGGGGCGGCGGCGACAGGACAATGGTCCCCCCGTCAGGAATTGAACCTGAATTTAGCGCTTAGGAGGCGCTCGTTCTATCCGTTGAACTACGGGGAGACGATGGAAGGCGGCGCCGTGACGCCGGGCCGGGCCGAACGCGTCGGGCGCCCCGGGGCGGCGCGGCGGGCAGGGGGTATTTTATTAGAAAAAACCACCCCACGCCCCAACCCCCCCTGCGCCCGGCTGGGGGGTTGGTTGGGGATCCTGCTCGTCGAGGACGACTCCCTGCTGGCTGACGCGATCGCCCGCGCGCTCACCCAGGCCGCCCACGCGGTCGACGTCGTGGGCAGCGGAACCAGCGCGGACGCGGCGCTGGCAGGCGACGGCTTCGACCTGGTGATTCTCGACCTTGGCCTGCCCGGCATGGACGGTTTTGACGTTCTGCGCCGGCTGCGTTCGCGCAGGTCGCCCATTCCGGTGCTGGTTCTGACCGCGCGCGATTCCGTGGAGGACCGCGTGACCGGCCTCGATCTCGGCGCCGACGACTACCTCACCAAGCCGTTCCACCTCGCCGAGCTGGAGGCGCGCGTGAGAGCGCTGCTGCGACGGGGCCAGCAGAGCTCCGGCGCGGACCTCACCCACGGCCGCCTTCGCTTCGACGTCGCCGGACGCCGGCTGTTTTGCGACGGCGAGGCGGTGGAGCTTTCGTCGCGGGAGCTGGCCGTGCTCGAGCTGCTGCTGATGCGCGAAGGCCGCGTCGTGACCAAGCAGCAGATCGCCGATCATCTCTACGGCTGGGGCGACGAGGTGTCCAGCAACGCGATCGAGGTATTCGTGCACCGCCTGCGCCGCAAGCTGGAGCCGATGGGCGCCAACATCCGAACGCTGCGCGGGATGGGCTACCTGATGGACAAGCCGCGTGCCGCCTGAATCGCGGCCGCTGCGCCGCCAGCTGCTGGGCTGGCTGTTGGTGCCGCTGCTGCTGCTGCTCGCGGCCGACGCGCTGGTGAGCTATTTCGTCGCCGTGCGTTTCTCCAACCGCGCGTACGATCGCGCCCTCGAGGAGGTGGCGGCCGAGCTCTCGCTGCACGTCGTCGCGGGCGCGAACGGCCTGCGCTTCGACCTGCCCGAGGCCGCCCAGCGCGTGCTGCTGGCCGATCCCGAGGACCGCCTCTGGTTCCAGGTGTCCGACCGGAACGGCGCGCGTGTCGCCGGCGAGGCGGCGTTTCCCGCGGCGGCTCGCGGCCGCGGGGCCCGCGTGTTCGACGCGACGATCAACGGCGAAGCGGTGCGGGTGGTGCAGCTCGAGGTGGCCGGCGATGCGGGCGTTCGGCCCGCGTCCGTCGTGCGCGTTGCCGAGACGCTGCACAAGCGCAACGCGCTCGCGCGCGAGATACTCGCCAGCGTGGTGCTGCCGCAGCTGGCGCTGGTCGCCATCGTCGTGGCGATCGTCTGGGTCGGCGTCTCCCGCGGCCTCGCGCCGCTCGAGCGCCTGCGCTACGCGATCGCCTCACGCGGCCACACCGACCTGCGGCCGCTGGAGGAGGCGTCGGTGCCGGGCGAGGTGCGGCCGCTCGTCCACGCCATGAACGATCTCATGCGCCGCCTGGACTCGGCGTTGACGCTGCAGAGCCGCTTCATCGCGGACGCCGCGCATCAGTTGAAGACCCCGGTGGCCGGGTTGCGGGCGCAGCTCGAGCTGCTCCTGCGGGAGAACGACCCCGAGCGCATGCGCGAGGCGCTCTCGCGCCAGTACATCGGCGTCGAGCGGCTGGCGCGGCTCGTGGCGCAGCTTCTCTCCCTCGCCCGCAACGAGCCGGAGGCCGCGCGCGCCCTGGCCATGACCGCCGTCGACCTCAACGGCCTCGCGCTCGAAGGCACCATGGACTGGGTGCCCGAGGCACTGAAAAAAGAGATCGACCTCGGCTTCGAGGGCCGCGACGCCCCCGTGCTGGTACACGGCGACGCGGGCCGGCTGCGCGAGTTGCTCGACAATCTGCTCGACAATGCTATCCGCTACTCGCCCCCCGCGGGCAGGGTCACGGTGCGCGTGTTCGACGCGCCGCGGCCCACGCTGGCGGTCAGTGACGACGGCCCGCGGATTCCGTTGGCCGAGCGCCGCCGCGTGTTCGAGCGCTTCCACCGCCTGCTGGGCAGCGAGGCCGACGGCAGCGGCCTCGGCCTTGCCATCGCCCGCGAGATCGCGCGCCTGCACGGCGCCGAAATCGTCCTCGACGACGATACCGACGGCGTCGGCAACACGTTCAGCATCGGTTTTCCGCCGCCCGCCTAGCCGTCCCGTAAGCCTGCGTTAAGGTTGCCGCAAGCCGCCGGTAAGCTTGGAGCAAGGCTGAGGTAAGTCCGCTCCCGTACGCTGTTCCCATCGCCAGGCGATGCGCCGGTGCGCGCCGCGCCTGGACGCGATTGCGAGAGGAGGGTCCGGTGGAACAGTTCGCGACGTCGCTTTTCTGGGTAGCCCTGGCCCAGATCATCATGATCAACATCCTGCTCTCCGGCGACAATGCCGTGGTCATCGCGCTGGCGAGCCGGAACCTTCCGGCGCGCCAGCAGAAGCAGGCCATCCTGTTCGGCAGCGTCGGCGCCATCGTGCTGCGGGTGATCCTGACCTTCTTCGCGGCGATGCTGCTGACCATGCCCTACCTCAAGCTGGCGGGGGCCGCCATGCTGCTCTGGATCGGCATCAACCTGCTGGTGCCGCAGGACGAGGAGGGGCACCTCGAGGGGCACGCCAATCTGCTGGCGGCCATCAAGACCATCATCATCGCGGACTTCGTCATGAGCCTCGACAACGTGATCGGGGTGGCGGCCGCGGCCAAGGGCAGCCTCCTGCTGCTGGTGGTCGGCCTCGGCATCAGCATTCCGCTCATCGTCTATGGGAGCACGTTGATTCTGCGGCTCATGAGCCGCTTTCCGGCGATCATCACCATCGGTGGCGGTCTGCTGGGCTACGTCGCCGGCGAGATGGCCGTGGGCGACCCCGCGATCGAGCATTGGGTCGAAGGCCACGTCCACTGGCTCCACACGATCGCGCCATGGGTCGGCGCCGCGCTGGTGGTCGCTGCCGGCAAGTGGATCGCGCGCCGCTCGGCGAAAGCACGGGAGACCGGGGTGGCGGTGGATCTGGCGGCCGATGCGTCCGTCGCCGAGGGCGAGCGGGCGTGAGACGAGCAACGACCGGGAGGGTGCGATGAAGAACGTTCTGTTTCCCGTTTCTTCCGAGCGCGACACCCAGTGGGGCGTGGACTACCTGGTGCGCATGCACCGGGAGGAGTCGGTGCGCGTGCACCTGCTCTCCGTGCAGCCATCGCTCAACGGGCACGTGCGCATGTTCTTCAGCGACCAGGACATCAAGCACTTCCATCGAGAGGACGGCGAGAAGGAGCTGGCGCCCGTGCGCGAGAAGCTGGACGCGGCCGGTGTGCCCCACGTGGCCCACATCGCGGTCGGCTCCAGCGCCGCCACCATCGCCGAATTCGCACGGCGTTTCCAGTGTGAGCAGGTCGTCATGGGGCCAGCCGTCAGTGGCGGCGTGCTGAGCGGCATGCTGATCGGCGGCATCGCGCACCAGGTCGCCCATCTGCTGGAGACGATGGGCGCGGCCTGTCAGGTCATCTGACCCGGTCCGCGGAGGAACCGGGCGGCGAGCCGCCTTCGCTTTAGGCGCTGCTCCCGCCGCCGCCGGGCGGCTTTGCCGGGGCCGGATACCACTGATCCGGCGGCACCACCTGCGGCTGCGGCGGGTCGGCGACGTAGTGCGGCGACATGATCTGCACGCCGTGCTCGTTGAAGACGTCCTGGATGTTGGCGTGCAGGTCGTTCATCGCCTGCGCACGCTGCTGCGGCGCCTTGGCGCCGGCCTGCGCGACCAGGCGGTACTCGACGTAGTAATCGGACAGCGCGGTCTGCACGACGTAGGGCCGCGGCTCGTCGGCGACGCCGGGCGTGCGTCGCGCCGCCTCGAGCAGCATCGCGTGCACCTGGCGCCACGGCGTCGCGTAGCCGATGGTGACGGTGGTGTGCATCACGAAAGCGCCGCCCTCGACCAGGCGCGAGAAATTGCGCACCGGGTTGCCGACGATCACCGTGTTGGGGATGCTCACCTCCTCGCCGGTGCCGGTGCGCACCTTGGTCGCGAACATGCCCACCGCGGTGACGGTACCCTCGGTCTCGCCGATCTTCACGTATTCGCCCTGCCGCAGCGAGCGGGCGTACATCAGGCTCAGGCCGGAGAGCGCCTGGCCGATGATACTGGAGGCGCCCAGCGACACCATCAGGCCCACCAGCACCGACAGGCCCTTGAACGCCTGCGTGTCGGCGCCGGGCAGGTAGGGATAGGCCATCGCCAGCGCGAACAGCCAGACGATGAAGTTGCTGATGCGGCGGGTCGGGGCGGCGGTGTCGGCGTCGAGCCAGCCGAGCTTGAGCTGGCCGCGCTCGACCCGCTGCAGGAACAGCGAGTTCACGCGCGTGACGAAGCGGGCCAGGAAAAACACCAGCACGGCCACCACCAGGCCGGGAATGGCCTTGGCGATCGCCAGCGCGAAGTTCGCCAGGATGCCGAGCAGCCACGCGGTCAGCTTCTCGCCCCACGGCCGCGTGAACGGGAACTGCTGCAGCACGAAGGACAGCCAGACGTCCAGCGTGAGGATCGCCAGCACCCAGGTGCCGGCGCTGGTGAGCCAGCCGACGACCGCGAGAGCGTGCTCGGCGTAGAGGCCGCGCACGCCGCTCAAGCGCAGGCGCTCGAGGCGCCGGTTGACGGCTTCCTGCAGCCGCGTGCGGACGCGGCTGCGCAGCCAGAACAGCAACCGCAGCAGGACGTAGGCGATGAGCGTCGCCGCCAACGCGAAGGCCGCGCCCCAGGCCAGCCGGACGGGGTCCTCCAGCTCCTTGGCTTCGCGTACCGCCTGATCCAGGTTGCGGCGGACGTCGTCGAACGCCGTGGCGAGCGTCTCCGGCGGTAGCTGCCCGAAATCCTCAGCCACCAGGAAAAACACCGAGGCGCCGTCGATGGTGTAGCGCCAGGCTTCGCCGGCCTGGCTCAGCTCCACCTTGCCGGGACCGCCCTTGTCGAGGACCGCCTCGATGCGGCCCCGGATCGCCTCGGCGCGCTGCTCGGGGGTGAGGCCGAGAATGTTGGCACGCAGGGTGACGATGTCGCGGTTGTGCAGGCGGATGACCGGCGCTTCCCCGCCTGCCTCCGTCGTCGCGGCCCCCGGCGCGAGCGCGATTCCCGTATCGGCGCGGGCGTCCGACTGCGCCGGCATGCCGAGCGGGTACACGACGAGAAGCAGGGCACCGGCGACGATGGACAACAGGCGGCGGGCGATGCGGCGCAAGCGAAACTCCGGCGGGAAGGGGCGGACGGCCGCTATCTTGCCTTGCGCGCCGTGCGGCGTCGAGCGGACGCCGCCCTTGCCGCGGCCGCGCCGCCATGGCAGCGTGATCGGCAGCAGACACCGACCGCCCCCCCATGCACCCGCCTTCCGGACCCGCGCGCCGGCTGCCGCGCACCGTCGTGGTGCTCGGGCTGGTGAGCTTCTTCAACGACCTCGCCTCCGACGTCGTGATTCCGCTCATTCCCATCCTGCTCGCCACCGTGCTGGCCGCGGGCCCGCTGGCGCTGGGGCTGGTGGAGGGCGTGGCCGACGCCGTCGCCAGCCTGCTCAAGCTGTGGGCCGGGCGGCATTCCGACGTCATCGCGGGGCGCCGCAAGTCGCTGGCGGTGGCCGGCTACGCCCTGTCCAACGTCGCGCGGCCGCTGCTCGGCGTCGCCGGCTCGTGGCTCGCGGTGCTGGCGCTGCGCAGCGTCGACCGCGTCGGCAAGGGCATCCGCAGCGCGCCGCGCGACGCCCTGCTGGTGGACGCTACGCCGGCGTCCCTGCGCGGCTACGCCTTCGGCCTGCACCGCGCGCTCGACAACGGCGGCGCGGTCGGCGGCAGCCTGCTGGCGGCGGCGGTGCTGGCGTGGTCGGGCCTCGACCTGCAAAGCGTGATCCTGCTCTCGGCGGTGCCGGGCGCGCTCGCCGTGGTGCTGATGGCGTTCGGCGTGCGCGCGCCGCCCGCGCCGACGCCGCCGGCGCCCGCCGAGCGGCTGCCACCGCTGCGCTGGAGCGCGCTTGCGCCGGCGACTCGGCGCTACCTGCAGGTGCTCGCGGTGTTCACGTTCGCCCGCGCCTCGGAGACCTTCATCCTGCTGCGCGGCCACGAGCTGGGCATGTCCACCGTCGCCCTGCTGGTGCTGTGGGCCGCGCTCAACCTCGCGAAAGCGGCGACCGGTACGATCGGCGGGCGGCTGGCGGACCGGCACGGCCGGCGCGCGCTGCTGCTGGCGGGCTGGTCGGCGTTCGGCGCCGCC
>CAZGTK010000064.1:0-9809 GCA_964528415.1 uncultured Burkholderiales bacterium
CCCCAACCTTGGCAAGGTTGTGCTCTACCACTGAGCTATTCCCGCGTCGAATCAACCCGTAATTATAAGCGGCGCGGGTGCCGTGTGAACACTCCTCGCGGCCCGCGCACGCTCACGGACGCGACAGTGCCCTCGGCATCGCCGCCTTGAGATAGTAGAGCATCGACCAGAGGGTAAGGCCGGCCGCGACGTAGATCAGCACGGTACCGAGCGTCTGGCCGGTCACGCCGAAAAGGATGTGGTCCTGGTAGAGCAGCAGCAGGATCGCCGCCATCTGCGTGCCGGTCTTGATCTTCCCCAGCATCGAAACGGCAACGCTCTTGTGCTCGCCGATTCGCGCCATCCATTCGCGCAGCGCCGAGATCGTGATCTCCCGCCCGATGATGATCAGGGCGATCAACGCGTGGACGCGGCCGAACTCGACCAGCACGACCAGCGCGGCGGCCACCATCAGCTTGTCGGCCACCGGGTCCAGGAAGGCGCCGAACGCGGAGGTCTGGCCCATGGCGCGCGCCAGGTAGCCGTCGAGCCAGTCGGTGACGGCAGCGAGGGCGAACAGCAGCGTGGCCGTGAGGTTGCGATAATGGCTCGGCATCACGGCGTCCGACACGTAGAACACGCCCACGAACACCGGGATCAGCAGGATGCGCAGCCAGGTCAGCAGATTGGGGAGATTGAACACGTCGGCCGCGCTTCCGCTCAGTGCAGGTGTCGATGAATGCGCTCGGCGAGCTCGCGGCTTACGCCCTCGACCTTGGCGAGCTCGTCAACGCTGGCCGCGAGCACGCCCCGCAGCCCGCCGAACCGCGCCAGCAGGCGCTGCCGGCGCTTGGCGCCCACTCCGGCGATGTGCTCGAGCGGCGACGTCGTCCGCGTCTTTTGCCGCTTGGCGCGATGGCCTTCGATCGCGAAACGGTGCGCCTCGTCGCGGATCTGCTGCAGGAGGTGCAAAGCGGCGCTCTCGGGCGCCAATTTTAGACGCTTCGCCCCGCCCGGGTAGATCAGGGTCTCGAGGCCGGGGCGGCGTCCCTCCCCCTTGGCGATGCCGATCAGCGCCAGGTCGCCCAGGCCAAGCTCGGCCAGGACGTCGCGCGCGACGTTGACCTGGCCTGTGCCGCCGTCGATCAGCACCAGATCCGGGACCTTGCCCTCCCCCGCGGCCAGCTTCTGGTAGCGCCGCGTCAGGACCTCCCGCATGGCGCCATAATCGTCTCCGGGCGTCGCGCCGCCGACGTTGTAGCGCCGGTACTCGCCGCGCTGCATGGCGAGATCGTCGTAGACGACGCAGGAGGCCACCGTCGCCTCGCCCGCGGTGTGACTGACGTCGAAGCACTCGATGCGCTTGGGTGGCGCGGGCAGGTCGAGCGCCTGCTGCAGCGCCTGGAGCCGCGCCTCCTGGGCGGTGTGCTGGGTCAGCCGGTGCCGCAGTGCCAGCAGCGCGTTCTGTTCCGCCATCTCGACCCAGACGCGACGCTCGCCGATCACCCGCTCCTGGATCCGCACCGGCGAGCCGGAGCGCTCCAGGAGCAGCGTTGCCAAAGCCTCGCTGTTCACCGCGCGGTTGACGATGACGTGCGGCGGCGCCGGCAGCGCGAGATAGTGTTGGGCCAGGAACGCCTCCAGAGCGTCGACGATATCGCTGCCCTGGGCGTTATGCGGGAAAAGGGTCTTGTCACCCAGATGCATGCCGCCGCGGATCATGACGAGGTTGACGCACAGCGTGTCCGCCTCGACCACCGCGGCGACGATGTCGGCGTCGAGCCCGGTCTCGCTGGAGACGAACTGTCGCTCCTGCACCTTGCGCAGCGCCTGGATCTGGTCGCGCAGAAGAGCGGCGTCCTCGTAGCGAAGCTCGTCGGAGGCCTGCTGCATGCGGCCGGACAGCGCGCCCAGCAGCTCCTCCTGCTTGCCCTGCAGGAACAGCGCAGCATCGTGGACGTCCTCGGCGTAAGCCTCGGCGTCGATGAGGCCGACGCAGGGCGCCGTGCAGCGCCGGATCTGGTGCAGCAGGCACGGCCGCGCGCGGTTGCGGAACACCGAATCCTCGCAGGTGCGCAGCCGGAACACCTTCTGCAGCAGCTGGATGCTGGCGCGCACCGCCCCGGCGCTCGGATAGGGGCCGAAGTAACGGTGGCGCCGCTCGAGGCCGCCGCGGTGAAACCCCAACCGTGGAAAGTCGTGTCCGGTGATGACGATATAGGGATAGGACTTGTCGTCCCGGAACAGAATGTTGTAGCGCGGCTGCAGGCTCTTGATGAGCTGGTTTTCGAGCAGCAGCGCCTCCGCCTCCGACCGGGTCACCGTGGTCTCGACGGCGGCCACCTGGGCCACCATGCGCGCGGTGCGCGGCCCGAGCTCGGTGCGCGCAAAGTAGGAGGCAACCCGCCTGCGCAGGTCGCGCGCCTTGCCGACGTAGACGACCTCGCCGGCCGCGTTCAGCATGCGGTAGACGCCCGGCAGATGGGGCAGGCTGGCAATCGCCTGCTCCGCGTCGAACGCGCCCCCCTGCCCGCCGCCCCCGGACGATTGCTCAGGCGGCGTTGCGGACATGGGCGGAGGCGCCGCGCGCGCGCGGCAGTGCTGGCGAGCCCGCGCGCGCTCCCGCGGAGCCTGCCTTTGGATGCGCGCCGTCGCTGGTGTAAAATCGCGCGTTTTTCGCAGCGGGTGGAAAAATCATGGCTCGAGTGCTGGCAACCGAGATACGCGCCGGGAACCTGATGGAATGGGACAAGCGCGTGTGGCGAGTCCTCAAATCCTATCATGTCCACGTCGGCGGACGCGGCGGCGCGTTCATGCAGGTGGAGATGAAGGACGTGGAGTCCGGGACCAAGGTGAACCAGCGGTTCCGCACCGACGAGAAGGTGGAACGGGCGTTCGTCGAGAGCCGCGACATGGAATACCTCTACAGCGACGGCGCGTCCTACGTCTTCATGGACAAGGAGACCTACGAGCAGCTCACGCTCGGCGAGGACTTCCTGGAGGGGCAGAAGGAATACCTGCTCCCCAACACCCCGGTTCAGGTCAACTTCTACAGCGACCGTCCCATCGGCGTCCAGCTGCCGGGCAGCGTGGTGCTGACCGTGGTGGAGACGGAGCCCAACGTCAAGGGCGCCACGGCCACCACCACCTACAAGCCGGCCAAGACGGAGACGGGGCTCACGGTGATGGTGCCGCCCTTCGTGAGCCAAGGCGAGAAGATCAAGGTCAACACCGACTCGGGCGAGTACATCGAGCGCGTGTAGCGGGGCCGCCGGCTAGCGGCGGCCGGCCGGAACGATCGGGATGGTGGCGCTGGCGGCGTGCCGCCGGGCCAGCGGAACCTCCGGCTGCAGCGTGACGTGGTCGATGCCGAAGCGCCGCTGCAGCTTCCCGCGCAGGGCCGCCAGTACACGGGGCCAGTCGCGCAGGTCGGCGAGATCGACGTGGGCGGAGAGGATCAGGCGACCGCTCGAGAGGGTCCACACGTGCAGGTCGTGGACGCCGGTGACCCCCTCCTCCTCCGCCATCGCCTGTCCCACCGCGTCCAGATCCACGTCCGCCGGCACGCCCTCCATCAGGATCGGCAGGACGCCGCGCACGACGTTCACCGTCGAGACCAGGATCAGCCCGGCGACGACCAGCGACAGGATCGGATCGATCGGCGTCCAGCCGGTGAAATACACCACGGCGCCGGCGGTCAAGGCCGCCACGGAACCCAGGAGGTCCCCCATCACGTGGAGCGCCGCGGCGCGCACGTTGATGCCGCCTTCCGCGCTGCCCAGCATCCACAGCACGACCAGGTTGACGACGAAGCCGGCGGCAGCGACCACCATCACCGTGGCGCCGGCCACCTCGCGCGGATCGAGCAGCCGGTTCACCGCTTCCACGACGACCGCCGTGACCACCACCAGCATCAGGATCGCGTTGATGAACGCCGCCAGAACCTCGGCGCGCACGAGGCCATAGGTGTGGCGGCGCGACGGCGGCCGACGCGCGATCCAGGACGCGGCCAGCGCGAGCGCCAGCGCCCCCGCGTCCGAGAGCATGTGGCCGGCGTCCGACAGCAGCGCCAGCGACCCCGACCACCAGCCCGCGACGGCTTCGACGCCCGCGAACCCCAGGGTCAGGGCCAGCGCGCCGGCCAGCCGTCCCAGCACGGGGGCGGGACCATGGGGATGGCCCGGGTCGTGCGCGTGGTGGTGATGGCGCGTCACGCGCGGCGCGGCTTCGGTTCGGTCGGGTCGGCGAGCAAAGGGACCTCGGCCGCCTCGGCGGCGAGATCCGCCACCGCGCGCACCGCCGTCACGTACTCCGGCGACTCGCGCAGCCGTACCCAGCTTTCCGCGCGGGCACGGCCGTGCATGCGCGCAAGCCGTGCGAGCGAAACGGGAGACGACTCCCAGCGCAGCTCCGCCAGCACGCGGTCGGCTTCGGCCGGCTCATTGCAGATGAGGGCCATGTCGCAGCCCGCCTCGAGCGCCGCCCGCGTGCGCGCCGTCATGTCCCCGACGCCGCAGGCGCCCTTCATGCACAGGTCGTCGCTGAACACCGCGCCCTCGAAACCGAGCAGCTCGCGCAGGACCTTCTGCAGCCAGACGCGGCTGAAGCCCGCCGGCGCCGCGTCCACCTCGGGGTAGACGACGTGCGCCGGCATCACGGCCGGCAGGCCGTACTCGATCATCTGCTTGAACGCCAGCAGATCGTTGGCGCGCAGGTCCGTCAGCGTCCGCTCGTCCACCGGCAGGTCCGTATGGGAGTCCGCGGCGACGTAGCCGTGGCCGGGAAAATGCTTGCCCACTGCAGCGCAGCCGCCCTGGCGCAGGCCGACCATCAGGCTGTGGGCGATCGCGGCCACGACCGACGGCGAGCGGTGGAACGCCCGGTCGCCGATCACCGAGCTGGCGCCGTAGTCGAGATCGAGCACCGGCGTGAAGCTGAAGTCCACGCCGCAGGCGCGCAGCTCCGCCGCCAGGACGTAGCCGGTCTGCTCCGCCAGCGCCCGCGCCCGCGCAGGCCGCTGATCCCAGATCCGGCCGAGGGCGCGCATCGGCGGCAACCGGGTGAAGCCCTCGCGGAAGCGCTGCACGCGCCCGCCCTCGTGATCCACCGCGATCAGCAGCGGCGGCGCGCGCACGGCGTGAATCGACGCCGTCAGCGCTGCCAGCTGCTCGACGCTCTCGAAATTGCGGGTAAACAGGATGACGCCGCCCACCAGCGGGTGGCGCAGCCTCTCGCGCTCGGCGGGCGTCAATTCGCACCCGAGCACATCGATCATCAGGGGGCCGAGGGACATGCGGGCTAGCCGCCGCGTTCCAGCACGACGACCGCGAAGGCGAGCCCGGCTTCGTCGGTCAGGCTCAGGTGGTGCGCGGTGACGCCGCGCGCCGTCAACAGCGCGGCCAGCGACGCATGAAAGGCGAACCCCGGCTTGCCCAGGGCGTCCTGCACGACCGAGATGCGGGAGAGCAGCACCGGCGCGCGAAAGCCGGTGCCGATCGCCTTGGAGAACGCCTCCTTGGCGGCAAAGCGCAGCGCCAGATAGGCGGCGGGCCGTCGGCTGCGGTCGAAGCGCGGGCGCTCGAGCGGCGTGAGCAGGCGTTGCGCGAACCGTTCCCCGAAACGCTCCAGCAGGCGCTCGATGCGCGAGGCTTCGACGATGTCGGTGCCGATGCCGTAAATCACGCGCCGCTTGCCTGCAGCATGATCTGCTTCATCTCCCGCACCGCTTCCCGCAGTCCGACGAAGACCGCGCGGCTGACGATGGCATGGCCGATGTGCAGCTCGCGCACGCCGGGCAGCGCGGCCACCGGCCGGACGTTGGCGTAGTTGAGCGCGTGCCCGGCGTTGAAGCGCATGCCGAGGGCGCGGATCGCCTCGCCCGCGCGGGCGAGCTTGGCAAGCTCAGCCACCACCGCGGCCGCCTCGGCGTCGCGCCCGCGGGCATGGAACGCGTGCGCGTAGGGGCCCGTGTGGACCTCGCAGACGCGAGCGCCCACGCGCGCCGCCGCCTCGGCCTGCCGCGGGTCGGGGTCGATGAACACGCTGACGACGATGCCGGCCTCGGCCAGGCGTCCGACGCTGCGCGCGAGGTCCGGCTCCTGGCCGGCGACGTCGAGGCCGCCTTCCGTGGTGATTTCCTGGCGGCCCTCCGGCACCAGCATCGCCATCTCGGGCCGGAGGCTGCAGGCGATGTCCACCATCTCGTCGGTCGGCGCCATTTCCAGGTTGAGCTTGATGTGCGTGAGCTCGCGCAGACGGCGCACGTCGGCGTCCTGGATGTGCCGCCGGTCCTCGCGCAGGTGCACGGTGATGCCGTCGGCGCCGCCCAGGTGCGCCTCGACGGCTGCCCACACCGGGTCCGGCTCGTAGGTGCGGCGCGCTTGGCGCAGGGTCGCCACGTGGTCGATGTTGACGCCGAGTTCGATCACAGCCGTTGCAGCTCCTTCAGCAGCTGGCGGGAATGCAGCGGGCGTCCGCCGAGGTGGTGGTTGATCAGGGCCCGCATCAGCGCCTTGCTCTGCTGCAGGGTGGCCGGGTCGTCGTAGCGGCCGGCCGCCATGTCGAGCAGCGTTTTGCCGGCCACCGCCAGCTCGTCGCGATCGGACTCCGCCGCGGGCAAGGGCCCGCGGTCGAGCGCGTAAGTATATAGGCCCGCCGGATCGATGGCGGCGTCCGTCTCCGCCTCGCGGTCCAGGACCAGGGCGTAGCCGAGCTCCTGCAGCAGCGTGGTCTCGAACCGCCGCAGGACCGGCGCGGGATCGCCGCAGCCGCGCAGCTGCGACAGCGCCCCGGCGTAGGTGTCGAACAGCCTTTCATGCGGATCCTCGCGGGCGAGCAGCCGGATGAGCAATTCGTTCAGGTAAAACCCGCACATCAGCGCCTGGCCCGCGAGCGGCGGCTCGACCCGCTGCCACTCCGCCCGCGTCAGCGTCTTGACCTCGCCCTTGCCCGCCCATGCCATCAGCATCGGCTGGAACGGCACCAGCTGCCCGCGCAGCTGGGAGCGCGGCCGCTTCGCGCCCTTGGCGATCATCGGCACGCGCCCGTGATGCCGGGTGAGGCAATCCAGCAGCAGGCTGGTTTCCCGGTACGGATACGTGTGCAGAAGATAGCCCGCATCGGGCTCCGCGCGCGCGCTCACGCGTCGCCCTCGAGGCCGTGGGCGCGCAGCCAGCGCTCGTCGTCGCGCCAGCCCCCGCGCACCTTGACCCACACGTCGAGGAACACCTTGGCGCCGAACAGACGCTCCATCTCAAGGCGCGCGCGGGTCGCCACCTCCTTCAGCTTCTCGCCGCCGCGGCCGATGACGATCGCCTTCTGCGACGCCTTCTCCACGTAGATCACCGCCTGGATGCGCTTGAGGCCGGGCTCGTCGCGAAAGCTCTCGATCGCCACCGACGACGCGTACGGCAGCTCCTCGCCGAGCAGGCGGAACAGCTTCTCACGAATCAGCTCGGCCGCCAGGAAGCGCTCGCTGGCGTCGGTGATCTCGTCGGGCGCGTACAAGGGTCGGCCCGCCGGCAGGTGCTTCACGAGCGCCTGCAGCAGCTCCTCCACGCCCAGGTTGCGCTCGGCGCTCACGGGTACGATCTCGGCGAAGGCGTGGGCCGCCGCCAGCGTCTCCATCAGCGGCAGGAGCAGGGCCTTTTCCGCCAGCCGGTCGATCTTGTTGACGACGGCCAGGGCCGGCACGCCGGCGGGCAGCAGCTCGAGGACCCGCCGGTCCTCGGCCGTGAGCTTTGGCGCTTCCAGCACGAACAACACGGCGTCCGTCCCGGCCAGCGATTGCGTCACGCTGCGGTTCATGGCGCGGTTGAGCGCGCTGCGGTGCTGGGTCTGGAATCCCGGCGTGTCGACGAACACCACCTGTGCGTCGGGGCGCGTGACGATCCCGCGCACCGGGTTGCGCGTGGTCTGCGGCCGGTTGGAAACGATGCTGAGCTTTTGCCCGACGAGGCGGTTCACCAGCGTCGACTTGCCGACATTGGGGCGCCCCAGCAGCGCCACGTAGCCGAACCGGTGGTCCGGCGCGTCAGCCCGCGTCCGCGTGCTCACGGGGCTGATCCATCAGCGCCAGCATGCGCCGCGCCGCTTCCTGCTCGGCGCGCCGGCGGCTGCTGCCCTCGCCGGCGCAGCGCAGGCCGAGAGCCTCGACCAGGCACTCGACCTCGAACGTCTGGGCGTGCGCCTGGCCGCGGGCCGCGAGCTGCTGGTACTTCGGCAGCCCCAGCCGCTGACCCTGCAGCAGCTCCTGCAGGCGCGTCTTGGGATCCTTGCCCACGTCCCGCGTGTCGGCCGCGTCGACCCGGGGCCCCAGCAGCCGGCGCACGACGTCCAGCGCCGCGCCGAAGCCGCCGTCGAGATAGATGGCGCCGAGCACGGCCTCCACCGTATCGGCCAGGATGGAAGGTCGCGCCGCGCCGCCGCTCTTCTGCTCGCCCTCGCCGAGGCGCACGTGCGCGCCGACGCCCAGCTCGCCGGCCACCGCCGCAAGCGTTTCCTGGTTGACGAGGTTCGCGCGCAGCCGCGAGAGCGCTCCTTCCGAAGCCTCGCCGAGGCGCTCGAACAGCAGGATCGCCACCGCCAGGTTCAGGACCCCGTCGCCGAGAAACTCGAGCCGCTCGTTGTGGGGAGCGCCGTGGCTGCGGTGCGTCAGCGCCTGTCGCAGCAGGCGCCGGTCGCGGAACAGGTAGCCCAGTCGGCGGGCCAGAGCCGCGTCGTCCATGTTGCAGGCATCGAACCGTCCCGCCGTGCCTAGCGGGTGGAGTAGTTGAAATCCAGCAGCAGGCTGACGTTCGCGACCAGCGGCACCTTGACCTGGTAGGCGGTCGACAGCACCAGGCTGCCCCCTTCCTTGCTGATCTCGATGTCCTTCTCGTTGATCACGGTCACGTTGTCGATGTCGGCGCGCTTGGCGTAGGCGTTGCGGATCTGCGCCGGCGACGCCTCCTGCAGCGTCGGATCGCGCACCGTTGCAGTCATGTTCTTCTTGATGTTGAGGAACTCCATGTACGGCGGAATGACCTTGAAGGCCAGCAGCGCCCCGAAGAACAGCACGACGCAGACCACCAGGAATCCGCCCAGGCTGACTCCCCTTTGCTTGAACATCACGCCTCCCATGTCTGTCGCTGCACCCGGATCCGGCCGCCCTCAGCGGATGGCGGTCCCGATCCGGCTCCAGTTGCCGAAATTCCACCAGATCAGGAACGCCCTGCCGACGATGTGATCGTCGGGCACGAAGCCCCAATAGCGGCTGTCGCTGCTGCTGTCACGGTTGTCGCCCATCACGAAGTAGTGGCCGGCCGGAACCTTGCAGCGAAGTCCCGAATCATTGTAGGAGCAATTCTCGCGGAACGGAAACTCCCTGACGCCGCCGAGTTGGACGCTTGCCGCGCTGGGTTGGATCAGCACGGCGTGGCCGGCTTGGCCGAGAAGCTCCTCGAATCGCCTGGCGCGCACCAGTTCGAGCCCGCCCTCGACGTAGCCGTACTCGCCGTCGGGCTTGAGCGGCACCGTCTTGCCGTTGATCACCAGCTGCTTGTCGCGATAGACCACCTCGTCGCCGGGCAGCCCGACGACGCGCTTGATGTAGTCGAGGGACGGGTTCTCGGGGTAGCGGAACACCATCACGTCCCCGCGCTGGGGATCGTTGATCGGCACCACCTTGACGTTGATCACCGGCAGGCGGATGCCGTAGGTGAACTTGTTGACCAGGATGAAGTCGCCCACCAGCAGCGTGGGAATCATCGATCCCGACGGGATCTTGAACGGCTCCACCAGGAACGAGCGCAGCAGGAACACCAGCAGGATCACCGGAAAGAAGCTCTTGG
>CAZGTK010000065.1:0-9804 GCA_964528415.1 uncultured Burkholderiales bacterium
ACTACCGCTTCTTCGGCTTCGTCGCCGTGCTGGCGCTCGGCACCAACGTCTTCCTGCTGGTGGCGATCCTGTCGATGCTCCAGGCGACGCTGACGCTGCCGGGCATCGCCGGCATCGCGCTCACGCTCGGCATGGCGATCGACGCCAACGTGCTGATCATCGAGCGTATCCGCGAGGAGCTCCGGAACGGCAACACGCCGCAGGCCGCGATCCAGGCCGGCTACGACCGAGCCTTCGACACCATCCTCGACTCCAACATCACGACGCTGATCGCGGGCTTCGCGCTGTTCTGGCTCGGCTCGGGACCGGTGCGCGGATTCGCCGTGACGCTGTGCATCGGCATCCTGACCTCCATCTTCAGCGCGGTCGGCGTCTCCCGCGCGATCGTCAACCTCTGGTACGGCCGCCGCCGCAAGGTCGAATCGCTGTCCGTCTAGCGCCTGCCGCCGCCCGAAAACCTGCTGGAAACCGCCCGTGCTCGAAGTCCTCAAGCTGAAGCGTGACATCCCGTTCATGCGCTACGCGCGCGTGAGCGTGTTCATCTCGGCTGCGGTGTTCATCCTCTCGGTCGGCGCACTCGCCTTCCGCGGCCTCAACCTCGGCGTCGATTTCACCGGCGGCACCATCATGGAGGTGTCCTACCCGGAAACCGCCGACCTGCCGCAGATCCGCGCCACGCTCGGGCAGGCCGGCTTCGGCGACGCGCTGGTGCAGAACTTCGGCACGTCGCGCGACGTCCTCATCCGCCTGCCGGTGCGCGAGGGCGTTACCTCGGCCCAGCTCTCGAACCAGGTGTTCGACCTGCTGAAGCAGAAAACCGCCGGCCCGGAGCTGCGGCGGGTCGAATTCGTCGGTCCGCAGGTGGGCGCCGAGCTGCTCTACGACGGCTCGCTGGCGTTGCTGGTGGTCACCGCCGGAATCATGCTGTACCTGATGTTCCGCTTCGAGTGGCGCTTCTCGGTCGGCGCCATCGTCGCCACCGCCCACGACATCGTGATCCTCCTCGGCATGTTCGCGCTGTTCCAGTGGGAGTTCTCGCTCACCGTGCTGGCGGCGGTGCTGGCGATCCTCGGCTACTCGGTCAACGACACCGTGGTTGTGTTCGACCGCATCCGCGAGAATTTCAAGAAGATGCGCAAGGCGACCACGGCCGAGATCATCGACCACTCGATCACCCAGACCCTGGCGCGCACCATCATCCTGTCGTTCACCACCATGCTGATGGTGCTGGCGATGCTGTTCTTCGGCGGCGAGGTGCTCTACTACTTCGCGCTCGCGCTCGCCATCGGCATCGTCATCGGCACGTTCTCCTCGGTGCTGGTCGCGAGCCCGATCGTGATGTGGCTGGGCGTCTCGCGCGCCGACTTCGTCAAGCCGGAGAAGAAGGAAGCCGAGCAGCTGCCCTGACGGCGGCGCGACGGCGGGCGGCAAGGGACGGCGCGTGGAGCTGATCGCCTATCTGTTCGATTTCCTGCTCCATCTCGACCGCCACCTGGTGGCGTTCGTTCAGCACTACGGCGCCTGGGTCTACGCCCTGCTGTTTCTGATCATCTTCTGTGAAACCGGGCTGGTGGTGACGCCGTTCCTGCCCGGCGACTCGCTGCTGTTCGTCGCCGGCACCGTCGCCGCTGCCGGCGCCATGGACGTGCACTTCCTCGTCGTCCTGCTGATCGTCGCCGCGATTCTCGGCGACACGGTCAACTACTGGATCGGCAAGCACGTCGGAACGCGCCTGTTCCAGGACCCCGACGCGCGCTTCCTGAAGCGCGAATACCTGGACCGGACCCACCGCTTCTACGAGCGCCACGGCGGCAAGACCATCATCATTGCCCGCTTTGTGCCGATCGTTCGCACCTACGCGCCCTTCGTCGCCGGCGTCGGCGCCATGACCTACCGCAAGTTCCTGGCCTACAACGTGATCGGCGCCATCGTGTGGGTGGTGTCCCTCACCTACGCCGGCTACTTCTTCGGCAACCTGCCCTGGGTCAAGGCCAACCTGACGCTGGTGATCGTCGGCATCATCCTGCTCTCCATCTCGCCCGGCATCGTCGAGTACCTGCGCCATCGGGCGCAGCAGCGAACCATCGGACGCTAGCTCACTCTTCCGCGGGCGGCGCCTGAGACGGCCCGAACTGCCGCCGATAGGCCTTGAGCGCCTGGCGCAAGGTCGGGTACAGGCGCTCCATCATGTCGTCGTTAAAAAGCCCGGTTTCGCGCAGCCATTGCACGACTTCGGTCCTGCGCCCGGCGTACACCAGACGCGCGCCGCGGGACTGCAGCTCATGATCGAGATCTCGCAGGGTGGCGAGCCCGGTGACATCCACCCGGCTGACCGGGATCAGGTCGAGCACGAACCATTTCAGATCCGCCGCTGCGGCGGCCGCTCGCGCGCAACGCTTGAAGTACGGGGCGTTGAAGAAAACCAGCGGGCCGTTGAAACGGAAGATGACGATCCCGGGCCAGGTCTGGGCACCGCGGTGGCGCTCGACGGCATGCAGCCCCGGGAAGCCCTCCACCTTGCCCAGCACTTCGACATTCGGCCGCGCGGTGATCTGGACGAACCGCACCAGCGCGAGCCCGACCGCAAAAAGGATCGCGTCGATCGCGCCCACCACGACGACGCCGACGGTCGTGAGCACCGACAGCGCCACTTCGCGCCGGTCCACCTTCCAGATCTCGCGCAGGCTGTCGACGTCGAACAGCGAGAACGCAGCGAACACGAGCACCGCGCCGAGCGCCGCGACCGGAATGTGACGCAGCGGCCCGGTCAGGAACAGCAGCACCGCGGCGATGGCCGCGGCCGCCACCAGTCCGGTCACCTGGGTGCGTCCGCCCGCCGAGTCCGCCATCGCGGTCCGCGAATCGGCCCCGGTGACGGCGAAGCCCTGCGAGAGGGCGGAGGCGATGTTGGCCGCCCCCAACGCTGCAAACTCCCTGTCCGCGTCAATCTCGTAGTGGTTTTTCTCGGCAAAGCTGCGCGCGGTAAGCATGCCGCTCGAGAACAGCACCAGCGCGAGGCCGGCGGCGTGGGCGACCAGCGTGGGAAGGTGCTCGACGGGAAACGACGGCATGCGCAGGGGAGGCAAGCCGGGCGGGACATTTCCCAGCACGGCAACGCTGCGATGCTCCAGACCAAGCACCGCGACGGCGAGGCCGGCGATCGTCATCGCCGCCAGCGCGGCCGGCAGACGGGGCGTCAAGCGCCTCGCCAAAAAGAGGACGGCGAACGAGAGCAGGCCGACGATCAGGGTCGGCAGGTGCGTCTGGGGCAGCTTGGAGGCGAACTCCATCAGCCGCGGCACGATGCCGCCCTTCTCGATCGCGAAGCCGAAGATCTTGCCGATCTGCCCCAGCAGGATGCTCAAGGCGACGCCATTGAGAAAGCCGATCAGGATCGGCTTGGAAAGAAAATCGGCCAACGCCCCGAGGCGCAGGAGGCTGGCGCCGATGCAGAACAGGCCGGTGAGGAACGCCAGCGTCACCGACAGCGACCAGTAGACCTCGGGGTCGCCCGCCGCAAGCGGCGCCACCGACGCCGCCACCATGGCGCAGGTGGCGGCATCCGGGTTCACCATCAGCTGGCGCGAGGTCCCGAACAAAGCGTAGGCCACCAGTGGCAGGATGCACGAGTACAGGCCCACCACCGGGTTGAAGCCGGCCAGCTGTGCGTACGCGACAGCCACCGGCAGGGCGACCGCTGCCACGGAGATACCCGCTGTCAGGTCGTGGCGGAAGACGGAGGCGAATCGATAGCCCAGCAGCGCCGGGACGCCCGGTGCGACGCGGGTCAGCCAGCCCGGCAACTCGGGCCCGCGCCCGTCAGCCATTACCCCTTCCCTCGCTTGCAGCCACCGTTCCCGGCATCAGTTCTCCCGAACTGCGCGACATCCCTAAAGCGCGGCGGCCGGGGCTCTACTCACTGCCCCGGCACCCGCCAGAAAGACCCCTCAATGTGCTCGAGGGGCCGGCCGGGATCGCTGGGCCGCAGGCCGTATCGCAGCATCGCGATGATGTCGGCGCTCACTTTCGGATTGGACGTGAAGTAACCGTGGCCGAACAAATCGGTGGCGCCACGAACCTCGATGATGTCGACCGCGTGCAAAGAGGCGATCGTCCGTATCTGCTCCGCGCTCAGTTTGGTCGCGTCGATCTGCCCGAGCCTGGCAACGCTGCCGAACAGCCAGCTCGCCGCCGCGACCGCCTTGTCCTCCGGCGAGACGTACAGGGTGACTCTCAGGCCGGGTGAAGCCGGGATGACGGCGCGCGGCTCCGCCCTCCCGCCGAACGGCAGGTCGGGGTCCGAGAAGACCTTGAAGATCTTCGTCAGCGCGACGTCGCCGTCGAGATCGGGCGCGACGAGCACCACGTGGCCAAGGCGGAACTCGCGATCCGGCGAGCTCCGCAGAGTATAGGACTCGACGCTCAGCGCGGCGAGCGCCGATGCAAGCGTGTCCGTGCCGCGGCTGTGCGCGATGAGGTGGATACGCTCCACGCCCGGCGTCCGCCCGACGATCCGGATCGTCTTCAGCAGGTCCTCCACCGCGTACTCCGCCGACTCCCGGTCAACGTTGTAGCCGAACAGGATGCCGCGCTGCCCGCCGGCGGGCCAGGTGAAGATCCCGCACACGAAGTCCCGCCCGAGGAAATGGCAGAGTTCGCCCATCGTCAGCGCGGCGCTCTCAAAGCTGGTGCGGTAGCCGTGGACGAACAGCACCACTTCCTTGCGGCGCGAGGCAGCAATCCGTCTCGCGATCTCCGCTTGCAGCTGACGCTTCGCCTCTTCATGCGCCTCGACGACCGTGGACGCACGTCTTACACCATCCGGGGCAACCGAGACTTCATACGGCATGGCGGGAAAACGACCGAGCTCCGTGGTCGTCCCGAGCTTGAGGTACAGCGGGTCGCCCCGCTCGGCTGCCGTGCTTTCTCGGACCAGGTCGTCCCAGCTCAGGCCCTCGCCGAACTCGATCATCGCGGATCCGAACGCCATCGAACGCGATCGGCCCGCGGTATACGCCGGCTCGCCGGCCTGCGCTGCCGGCGCGCGATCGGTAATGAACAGCAGATCGAGCGACGGCCGCCGGCTGTCAGCCGGCAGGTCGCTGACCAGGGGTTTCGGGTCTGACCCCGCATAAAGTGCCGGGGTCGGCATCATGGGGTAGTTCGTCGCGCAGCCTGCCAGGGCGAATCCGATGGCCGCGATGGCGAGTGCCGACCGGGCGCCCGCCGCGGACGTCCGCGCCATGCATCCCGGAGCCGGCTCAGACATGGATGGCCGCCAGGCAGGCGGGAGAAGCGCCCCGGACGGCAGCTCCGAGCAGTCTTCCCTGGGCACGGTCCGCCGCGGCGTGTCAGGCCGAGCATGGGAGGTCATCGCGTCGCCTGCCCGGTTTCGTATCGCGCGGTCGGCGCGGGCGGCTCGCCGAAATGGCGGCTGCCGCCGCCGAGCGCGGCGTAGAGCGCGACGCGGCTCGACAGCAGCGCGCGCCGCTGCTGCACCAGCAGCTGCTCGGCGGCGAGCAGGTCGCGTTGCGCGTCGAGCACTTCGAGGAACGACGAACGGCCCCGGTCGTAACGCCTTTCCGCCAGCTGCGCGCGTTCCCGCTGGGCTGCGACCGCGCGCCGCTGAATCGCGATCTGCTCGCCGAGCCACTGCTGGGCCGAGAGCGCGTCGGCGACGTCGCGAAACGCCCCCTGGATCGCGAGTTCGTACTGGGCCACCGCGGCATCGCGACGCACCTCGGCGAGGTCGAGGTTGGCGCTCCGGCGCCCGGCGTCGAAGATCGGCATCGTGATCTGCGGCGCGAAAAGCCACGCCTTGGTGCCCGAGTCGAAAAGACCCGAAAGCTCGGGGCTCGCGGTGCCGAAGAAGCCGGTCAGGGTGATGCGGGGAAAGAACGCCGCGCGCGCGGCACCGATGTTCGCGTTCGCCGCCTTGAGCCGGTGCTCCGCAGCGACGATGTCGGGCCGCTCCTCGAGCAGCGCCGACGGCAGCCCGACCGGCGGCTCGCCCATGAGCGCCGCGTCGTTCAGGGTCGCGTGCTCACCGAGCCCTTCCGGCGGCGCGCCGACGAGCAGCGTCAGCGCGTGCGCCTGCGTCGCGCGCGCCTGCTCCAGCTGCGCGCCGAGCGTCTGGGCCTGGGTGAGCAGCGTCTCGACCTGCGCCACCTCCAGCCGGTTCGCGGTCCCCACCTCGAGCCGGCGCCTGAAGATGCGCAGCGACTCCTCGCGCGTCCGGATGGTGGCGCGGGTGATGCGAAGCCGCTCGTCGAGCTCGCGCAGGTTGAAGTAGCCGTCCGCCACCTGCGCCACGAGCGTCACGGTCACGGCGCGCCGGGCCGCGTCGGTGGCAAGAAAATCTTCCAGCGCGGCGTCCTTCAGGTTGCGCACGCGGCCCCAGAAGTCGATCTCCCACCCCACGACGCTCGCGCCAACGTCCCAGAGGGCGGCGGTTCTCGGGCTTCCGTCCGGGTTGAACTGCCCGGGAACGCGCGCGCGAATCTCGCCGGCGTTGGCGTCGAGGGTCGGGAACTGGTCGGCGCGCCGGATCTGGTACGCCGCCCGGACTTCGAGCACGCGCAGGGCCGCGACGCGCAGGTCTCGGTTGTGCTCCAGCGCCTGCGCAATCATCGCCCGCAGCTGCGCGTCGGCGAAATAGTCCCGCCACGCCACGTCGGCGGCGGGCCGTTCACCGTCTTTCGCCGCCGCCGGGATCGGCGCGTCGGCCGGATAGGCGTCGGCGACCGGAAGCTCCGGCCGCGTGTACTCGGGTGCCAGCGAGCAGCCGCTCAGCAGCGCCACCGCGCAGACCCATGCAATCGTCCGTGCGTTCATCGTTCACCCTCCGCCGCCGGCGGGTCTGCGCCCGCCTCCAGCTCCGCGGCGATCGCCTCGAGCAGCTCGCGGCCGGTCTCGAACTCGCGCAGCCGGCCGGTCACCAGGTTCTCGAGACGGCCGGCGAGCACGTCCCGCCTCGCGTCGCCGCGCAGCTTGAGCACGTAGGCACGGCGGCTCGGGTACTTGGACTTGGGATTGAGCGTCATCGCCGTCTCGTTCGCGCAGCCGCCGTTACGCCGGCACGGGCTCCGCATCTTTGTCCGCCACGGCCGCGCGCCCGACCCTGAACCACGCTGCGTAGAGCGCCGGGACAAAGAAGATCGTCAGCGCCGTGGCGACGATGAGTCCGCCCATGATGGCGATCGCCATCGGGCCCCAGAAGATGCTGCGGGTCAGCGGAATCATCGCCAGCGCGGTGGCCGCGGCCGTAAGCACCACCGGGCGGGTCCGGCGGACTGCCGCTTCCAGCACCGCATTCCAGGCATCGCGACCCGCATCCTGTTCCGACTGGATCTGGTCGACCAGAATCACCGAGTTGCGCATGATCATCCCGCTCAAGGCGGTGACGCCGAGAATCGCGACGAAGCCGAGCGGCGCGTCGAAAATGAGCAGCGCGGCGACGACGCCGATCAGGCCGAGGGGCGCCGTAAGGAGTACCATGAACATCCGCGAGAAGCTTTGCAGCTGCAGCATCAGGATCGACAGTATGGTGACCAGCATCGCCGGGAAGACCGCCGCGAGCGCGCGGTTCGCCTTGTCGCTTTCCTCGACCGCGCCGCCGACGTCGATTCGGTAGCCGAACGGCAACTTCGCCTCGATGTCCCTCAGCAGAGGCCGGATCGACTGCGTCACCGAGACGCCCTGTTCGCCATCCTTGACATCGGCGCGCACGGTGATCGCCATGTCGCGGTTGCGGCGCCAAAGGACCGGCTCCTCCAGCACGTAGCTCACCTGCGCGACCTGCGAAAGCGGCACTACGGTTCCGTGGCGAGTGAACAGATTCACGTCCTTCAGGGTGTCGAGATCGAGCCGCTCCGACGGCACCGCACGCGCCACGATGTCGACCAGGTCCTCGTGCTCGCGCAGATGGGACAGCGTCGCGCCGTTCATCACCGTCTGGGTCACAAGGGCCACGTCAGCAGGCGCCAGGCCCAGCGTACGCGCCTTGTCCTGGTCGAGATCCACCCGCAGGGTGCGGACCGGGTCGTTCCAGTCGAGCTGGACGTCGCGCACCCCGGGGCTGGACGCCACGACCCGTTCGACCTCGCGCGCGATCGCCCTCACCTTCTGGGTATCCGGCCCGACAACCCGGAACTGGACCGGGAAGCCGACCGGCGGTCCGAGCTCGAGGCGCGTGACCCGTACCCACACCTCCGGGAACTGTTCGGCGACGCCCGTCATGAGCCGCGTGCGCACCCGTTCCCGCGCCTCCGTGTCCTTGGTCATGACGATGAAGACGGCGTAGCCCGGGTTCGGCAGCTCCGGGTCGAGCGAGAGGTAGAAGCGCGGCTGGCCGGCGCCGGTGTACGCGGTGAAGAAGCGCACGTCCTCGTCCTTCCTGAGCAAAGCCTCCATTCTCTTGACCTGCTCGGTCGTCGCGGCGAACGAGGAGCCCTCCTTCAGCCGCAGCTCGACCACCAGCTCGGGACGGGAGCTGTTGGGGAAGAACTGCTGCGGCACGAGTCCTGCGCCCCAGACGGCGACCGCGAACGCGGCGGAGGTCGCGCCGATGGTCCAGCAGCGCCGCTCGATGGCGAGGTCGATCAGCCGGCGCAGCTTGCGATAGAACGGCGTGTCGTAGGGATCGACGCGCTTTTTGTCGTCGCCGTGCTTGGCGAAATCCGGCAGCATCTTCACCGCCAGGTAGGGCGTGATGATCCCCGACACCACCCAGGAAAAGAGCACCGCGGTGCCGACGATCCAGAAGATGCCTCCCGCGTACTCGCCGGTGGTCGATTTCGCGAACCCGATCGGCATGAACGCGGCGACCGTGATCAGCGCGCCGGTCAGCCGCGGCATCGCCGTCGCCGCGTAGGAGTAGGCGGCCGCCTTGAGGCGGTCCCAGCCTTCCTCCATCTTCACCACCATCATCTCGACCGCGATGATGCCGTCGTCCACCAGCAGGCCCAGCGCGATGATGAGCGATCCGAGCGAGACCCGCTCGAGGTTCCAGCCCGCCAGCAGCATCACCAGGGCGACCACGCCGAGCACGATCGGCACCGCGAGCCCGACTACGATGCCCGTGCGCCAGCCGAGGCTGATCAGGCAGACCGCGAGCACAATGGCGAGCGCTTCAAGCAGCGAGCGCTCGAACTCCCAGATGGACTCGGCGACGACGGTCGGCTGGTCGGCCACGCGTTCGAGCTCGACTCCGTACGGCAACTCGGCCTGGACCTTGGCGACGGCCCGTTCGAGCGCTTTTCCGAGCTCGATGATGTTGCCGTCGTCGGTCATCGTGATGCCAAGCAGCAGGACCTGCTGGCCGTTGTGCCGCACCGTGTACATGGGCGGATCTTCGTATCCGCGCCGGACGGTCGTGAAATCGCCGAGCTTGATGACGCGTCCGCCGGCGGCGATCGGCACGTTGCGAATATCGTCGATGCTCGAGAACTGGCCGCTCACGCGCACCAGCACCCGGTCGCCCGCGGTGTCGATCGAGCCGCCGGGCAGCACGCTGTTCTGGTTGCGCAGACTCTCCGCAATCTGCGCCGGCGTGATGCCGAGCGCCGCGAGGCGCTGGTGCGAGAACTCGATATAGACCTTCTTCGCCTGCTTGCCGTAGAGGTCGACTTTCTTCACCATCGGCACCTTGAGCAGGCGCCGCTTGATGTTCTCGGCGATGTCGGAGAGCTCGGCGTGGCTGATGCCGTCGCCCTTCACGGCGTAGAGCAGCCCTGTCACGTCGCCGTATTCGTCGTTTAAGATCGGGCCGATGACGCCCTCCGGCAGCTCGAGCTCGATGTCGCT
>CAZGTK010000066.1:0-9772 GCA_964528415.1 uncultured Burkholderiales bacterium
GTCAAACCGGGGATGCCCTACCTGGATATCGTTCGCCGCGTGAAGGACGCGTATCGTGCGCCGACCTTCGTCTACCAGGTGAGCGGGGAATACGCGATGCTCAAGGCAGCGGCGCAGAACGGCTGGCTCGACGAGCGCGCCTGCGTGCTGGAAGCGTTGGTCGCGTTCAAGCGCGCCGGCGCCGACGCCGTGCTCACCTACTTCGCGCTTGAGGCTGCCGGCTGGCTCGCCGCGTCCTCGGCCTAGCTGGCGTCCGCCCCCGGCTCCGAGTCCAGCAACGCGCGCACTTGCGGCGCCCGCGCCCGCAGAACCTCGCCGTCCGGCCCTCGGGAGGGGCCGCGCGGATCGCCCGGCGCGTAGACTGTCAGCGTCAGCGGAACGCCGTCGTGCACCAGGCTGAAAGTGGGCACGAGGCGCGCGCCGTTGCCGTGGGAATGGCGGCGCTCGCCGCTGCGAAACGCGACCTGCTCGCGCATCAGGAAGTACTCGACGTCCTTCACGCTCTCGGCCACCAGGTGCAGGCTGATGTCGGCATAGCGGCCGGCCGTGCCGGACAGCACCGAACCGGTCAGCTGCGGGTCGAAGTCCGCCAGCCACTCCATCGCATCGAGCGCCGCGTGACGCAACTCGCGCAGCAGCTCGGGGTGTTCGTCGCTCTGATACAGGGCGCGGAACGCGCGCAGCGCCTCCTCGATCTCCGAGTTGTTGGGCAGGTTGCGCGTGTCCGGGGCGCCGATCTGTTGCGCGGCCTTGCGCTTGGCGAGGCCGAAGTCCTGGACGCCGTCCTCGGCGATCAGGCGGGCAGCGAGGTGGGCGATCCGTTCGCGGGTCAGGTTGCGCTTGGCTGCGGGTGAGCGCGCCACGGGTCAGAACAGCTGGTTCTTGATCTCGTCGCCGCTGCGTCCGCTGCCGTCGGCCGCCGGAAACAGCGGCTCCTCGTGGGGCGGCGGCACGTTTTCCTGCAGGAAGTATTCGACGACCGCCGCGCTGCCGTTGTCCAGGAGGCCGCTTTCCGGATTCACGCGCGCGGCGACAACGCCCTCCGGAACCGGGAAATCGGACTGCGGCACGCCCTTCAGCGCCTGCCCCATGTAATCCATCCACATGGGCAGGGCCGCCTGCGCCCCGGTTTCACCCTTGCCAAGCGAGCGCGGCGTGTCGAAGCCGATCCACGCCGCCGCCACCAGCGTCGGATGGAAACCGCAGAACCAGGCATCGATGAAGTCGTTGGTGGTCCCGGTCTTGCCGGCCAGGTCCCGTCGGCCCAGCCGCGAGGCGCGCGCGCCGGTTCCCCGGATGACGACGTCACGGAGAATGCTGTCCATGATGAAAGCGTTCCGGTAGTCGATGACCCGCTCGGCCCCCTCGCCGACGCGCAGCGGGTTGGCGCGGGCCAGGACGTTGCCGGCGTCGTCCTCGATGCGCTCGATGAAGTAGGGAACGACGCGGTAACCACCGTTGGCAAACACGCCGTAACCGGCCGCCATCTCCATCGGCGTGACCGAGCCGACGCCGAGCGCGAGGGTCAGGTACGGCGGATGCCTCGACGCATCGAAGCCGAACCGGGTCGCGAAATCCTGCGCGTACCGCGGACCGATCGCTTGCAGGATGCGAATCGAGACCAGGTTCTTCGACTTGACCAGGGCCTCCCGCAGCCGCATGGGCCCCTCGAACTTCTCGTCGTAGTTCTTCGGCTCCCACGCTTCGTTGCCGGTCTGCTCCTTGTCGACGTAGAGCGGCGCGTCATTGATGACCGACGAGGCCGTGAACCCCTTCTCCAGCGCCGCGGAGTAGATGAACGGCTTGAAACCGGAGCCCGGCTGGCGCCAAGCCTGGGTGACATGGTTGAACTTGCTGCGCCCGAAGTCGAATCCCCCGACGAGGGCGCGAATCGCGCCGTCGCGCGGGTCCAGCGAAACGAGCGCCGCCTCGGCGGCCGGCTGCTGGGCAATCTGCAGGTTGCCCTTGGCGTCGGCACGCAGGCGAATCAGGGACCCCGGCCGCAGGCGCTGCTCCAGCGGGGCCTTCTCGGCAAGGGAGCGGCTCGCGAACTTGATGGCATCGCCCGTCAGGGCGACCGTGTCGCCGGTCTTGCGGTACGCCTTGACTTCCTTGGCGCTGGCTTGCAGCACCACCGCCGGCTCCAGATCACCGACGGTGTCGACGTCTTGGAGCGCCTCGTCGAGAAACTCCTCCACCTTGCCGTCCGCCTGGCGCAGGTCGATATAGCCCTCGGGGCCCCGATAGCCGTGGCGCCGGTCGTATTCCAGCAGCCCCTGTCGCAGCGCTTCCACTGCGGCTCTCTGGTGGCCGTCGCGCACCGTGGTGTAGACGCGAAATCCCCGCGTATAGGCCTCGTCACCGTAACGGTCCACCATCAACTGCCGGACCATCTCGGCGACGTAATCGCCTGACGGCCGCTCGGCCCGCGCGGTACCGCGTTGCTGCAAAAGGGGCGCCGCGGCAGCCGCCTGCTGCTGGGCTTCCGTGATGTAGCCCAGTTCCCGCATGCGCCGCAGAACATAGAGCTGGCGCACCTTGGCCCGCTCGGGATTCGCCACCGGGTTGAAGCGGGACGGCGCCTTCGGCAGGCCCGCCAGCATCGCCGCTTCGGCCAGGGTCACCTGGGAAAGGGACTTCCCGTAGTAGGTCTGCGCCGCTGCCGCAAAACCGTACGCCCGCTGGCCCAGATAAATCTGGTTGATATAGAGCTCGAGGATCTGATCCTTGCTCAGGTTGTGCTCGATCTTGAAGGCGAGGAGCGCCTCATGGAACTTGCGCGTGAACGTTTTCTCCTTTGTCAGAAAAAAGTTACGCGCCACCTGCATGGTGATCGTGCTGGCTCCCTGGCGCGCGCCCCCGGAAGCGAAGTTGTGGTAGGCCGCGCGGACGACGCCCAGATAGTCGACCCCGCCGTGCTGGTAAAAGCGCTCGTCCTCGGCGGCCAGGATGGCCTGTTTCAAGACCTCCGGGACGTCGGCGATCGAGACGACGGCGCGCCGCTCTTCCCCATACTCGGCAAGCAGCGTCCCGTCGGCGCTGTAAACACGCAGCGGAACCTTGGGCCGGTAATCCGTGAGTGCCTCAAGGGAAGGCAGCTTGGGGTAAGCGATGACCGCCGCGTATGCCACCAGGAGGCCCGCAGCCAGACCGGCGCCCACCAGCGCCATCAGCGCCAGAAACCACCAGCGACGCAACATGAACAGGGAAACGGAGGCGGGAGAAAAGGCGACATTATAGGTAACCAATGCGCCCCAGGGAACTTGCAAAAATTTGCTTTACATGCTGTATAGTTGCTGCTAGATTTTAATGTACCTTGTGGGTAATGCGCGTTAGCGACTCATGTTAAAGGAAAAATTGGAATTCAATCTGGACTTCCTCAAGCCCAGCACCCCCCCGCTGGTGGGGGTGGATATCAGCTCGTCCGCCGTCAAGATGGTCGAGCTCGCCAAACCCGCGAAGGACAAGTACCGGGTCGAGCGCTACGTGATCGAGCCGATGCCGTCGGACGCGGTCGTCGAGGGCAACATCGTCAACCTCGAGGCCACGGGCGATGCCGTCAAGCGGGCCTGGAAGCGCCTGGGGACCCGGGTCCGGAACGTCGCCATGGCGGTTCCGTTCTCGGCATCGATCACCAAGAAGATCGTCGTTCCCGGCGGCCAGCGGGAAGAAGAGCTCGAGGTGATGGTTGAGTCCGAGGCCAACCAATATATCCCGTTCTCCCTGGACGAGGTCAACCTCGACTTCCAGGTGCTGGGTCCCGCGCCGGGCAGCCCCGAGGAAGAGGAGCTGCTGATTGCTGCGTCGCGCAAGGAAAAGGTCGAGGACCGGATCGCGTCAGCCCAGGCCGCCGGCCTGAAAGCGGTGGTCATGGACATCGAGCCCTACGCGGCGATGGCCGCCCTGGAACTCATGCTTCCCCATCTGGTGGAGGTCGAGCCGGATCAGCTGCTGGCGGTCGTCGATATCGGCGCAACCAACACCAGCATCAACGTGATGCGCAACGGCCAGTCCGTTTACATGCGCGACCAGACTTTCGGCGGCAACCAGCTGACCCAGCAGATCCAGGCGCAGTATGGCCTTTCCGCCGAGGAAGCGGAGGCCGCCAAGCGCAGCGGCGGGCTGCCGGAGAGTTATGAGACCGACGTGCTGGCGCCGTTCCGCGAAACCCTGGCGCTGGAAGTGGCGCGGGCCCTGCAGTTCTTCTTCACGTCGTCTCAGTACAACGAGGTAAACCATGTCGTGCTCGCGGGCGGGTGCGCGGCGCTTCCCGGTCTTGACGAGATCGTGACGGCCCGAACCCAGGTCCGCTCGGTGGTCGCTAATCCGTTTGCCGGAATGGAGCTTTCGAGCCGGATCCGCCCGGTTCAGCTTTCGGCCGACGCGCCGTCCCTGATGGTGGCCTGTGGCCTCGCTCTTCGGAGGTTCGACCCCGCATGATCCGCATCAACCTACTTCCTTACCGCGCGGAGCGGCGCAAGGCGCGCAACACGCAGTTCGGCATCATGGCCGGCCTCGCAGCGCTGCTGGGCCTGGTCGTGGTGGGCGCCGGCTACACCATCATGGACGGCAAGATCGCCCATCAGGAAGCGCGCAACGACTACCTCAAGAAGGAAATCGCGATCCTGGACAAGCAGATTGCGGAGATCAAGACGCTCAAGGACCAAATCGCCGCCCTTCTGGCCCGCAAGGAAGTCGTCGAGAAGCTGCAGACGAACCGCTCCGAGGTCGTCCATCTGCTCGAGCAGATGGTGCGGGTGATGCCCGAAGGCGTCTATCTGACGAAGCTCAAGCAAAGCGGGCCGAACGTGAATCTCGTCGGCTACGCGCAGTCGAGCGCACGCGTATCGACGCTGATGCGCAATCTGGAAGACTCGCCTTGGCTGGCCGCGCCGCAGCTCATCGAGATCAAGGCCGAGAACGTGGGCAAGCTGCGCATGAACCAGTTTTCCCTGAACGTCAAACTGGTCCAGCCGAAACCCGGCGAAGCCGCACCCCCGGCGAAGCCGGCCACGGCGGCGGGATCGAAGACCGGAACCAAAGGGTAGCGTCATGAACCTGGAGGAACTCAGGCATCTGAATCCGCGCGATCCCGGTGGCTGGCCAGGCGTCGTCAAGGCCGCGGCGCTGCTGGCGCTTCTCGCGCTCATCATTGGCGGCGGCTACTGGTACGTGTGGCAGGACCAGTTCGACACCCTCGAGGCGCGCGAGGCGGAGGAGCTCAAGCTCAAGGAAACCTATCTGGCCAAGAAGAAGGAAGCCGTCAATCTCGACATTTACAAGCAGCAGCTTGCCGAGATCGAGCAGACCTTCGGCGCCATGCTCAAGCAGCTGCCGAACAAGGCCGAGATGGACGCCCTGATCACCGATATCAACCAGGCCGGTCTTGGCCGCGGCCTGCAGTTCGATCTTTTCAAGCCGGCACCGCGCGAAACGATGCACGACTTCTACGCAGAGCTCCCCATTGCCGTGAAGGTCACCGGCAACTATCACGACATGGGGGCGTTCGCGAGCGACGTCGCGCAACTGCCGCGCATCGTGACGCTGAACAACATCGCGATTGAGACGGCCAAGGAGGGCCTCGTGCTCAACGCCGTCGCCAAGACATACCGCTACCTCGATGACGCGGAGGTCGCGGCTCAGCGCAAGGCGCAGCAGGCCGCCAAGGGAGGCAAGAAATGAGGCGCCTCGTCATCCTGCTGGCGCTGCTGGTAGCGGCCTGCGGCACCGAGGAATTCTCCGATCTTCGCGAGTTCGTCCAGCAATCGGGGCAGGGCCTGCGCGGCAAGGTCGCGCCGCTGCCGGACGTCAAGAAATACGAGCCCTTCGCCTACGCGGCGTTCGATATGCCCGACCCGTTCCGGCCCCGCGAAATCGACACCAAGGGGGGCGGCGTGGCAGCGGGAAGCGGCAAGGCGCCGGATCTGGCGCGACCGAAGGAGCCGCTGGAAGCGTATCCGCTCGACAACCTCAAGATGGTGGGCACCCTGGAGCGTGGTCGCCGGATGCACGCTCTCGTCAAAACCCCCGACAACAACGTTTTTCGCGTGACGGTCGGCAACTACATGGGCCAGAACTTCGGGCGCGTCACCGAGATCGGCGAAGCCGAGCTCAAGCTGACCGAGATCGTGCAGGAGGGCGGAGGCGACTGGACCGAGCGCACCGCCAGCCTGTTACTCGCAGAATAACTTCAGGGAGCAGCAACGATGAACGGCCTCAACACCATGACCCGTCTCCTCGGCGCCGTGTGCGTTTCGTTGAGCCTTGCCTTCGGAGCGGCTCCACGGCCGGCGGCGGCCCAGGGCAACGCGATCGAGGCGATCGACGTGCAGCCCTCGACCGGCAAGCTGGTCCTCAAGGTCACCATGAAGAATGCCCCGGGCAATCCGCCGGCCGCCTTCGCCATCAACAACCCGCCGCGAATCGCGTTCGATTTCGCAGACACGGGCAATGCCCTGGGAAGGACCTCGCAGGCCGTCGGCCAGGGGGACGTGCGCTCGCTGAACATCGTCCAATCCGGCACCCGCACGCGGCGGGTGATGAACCTCGACCGGCAGCTGGGTTATGACACGCGTGTCGAAGGCAACAACGTCTTCATTACCCTGCTGCCGACGGATACGGCCACGTCGACCGCCACGACGTCGGTTTCGCGCTTCGCCGAACCCCGCGTGTCCGATCAGAGCCACAGCATCCGCGACGTCGACTTCCGCCGCGGTCGCAACGGCGAGGGCCGCATCGAGGTGGAGCTTTCCGATACCACCACCGGCATTGATCTGCGCCGGCAGGGAACCCAGATCGTGGTGGATTTCATTAATACCCAGCTGCCCAAGAACCTGCAGCGGCGTCTTGACGTCACCGATTTCGGCACGCCGGTCCAGTTCGTCGAGAGCTTCGCCCAGGGCAATAACGTCCGGCTTCTCATCGAGCCGAAGGGCATCTGGGAACAGGCGGCGTACCAGGCGGACAACAAGTTCATCATCGAGGTGAAGCCGGTCACGCCGGACCCGACCAAGCTGGTGCAAAGCTCCAAGCCCGGCTATGCCGGCGAGAAGCTCTCGCTCAACTTCCAGAACGTGGAGGTGCGGGCGGTGCTGCAGGTCATCGCCGACTTCACCGGCCTCAATATCGTGGTCAGCGACTCGGTCGGCGGCAACCTCACGCTGCGGCTCAAGGACGTGCCCTGGGATCAGGCCCTCGACATCATTCTCCAGGCCAAGGGCCTCGACAAGCGCAAGGAGGGCAACGTGCTGCTGGTCGCGCCGCGCGACGAGATCGCCGCCCGGGAGAAGCTCAAGCTCGAATCCCAGCAGCAGATCGCCGAGCTGGAGCCGACGACCACGGAGAGCTTCCAGCTGAACTACCAGAAGGGCGACGACGTCCGCAAGATACTGAGCGACCCGAACCAGCGGCTGCTCTCGAAGCGCGGCAGCGTCGTGGTCGATCCCCGCACCAACACGCTGTTCGTGCAGGACACGCCCAGCCGCCTGGACGAGATCCGCAAGCTGATCCAGCGCATCGACGTTCCGGTGCGGCAGGTGATGATCGAGGCGCGCATCGTCGAGGCCGGGGATGACTTCGCCCGCAATCTCGGCGTGCGGCTCGGCTACAACGACACGCAGGGCAACGGCTTCAACCTCGGCGGGGGTGGGCTACAGGCTGGCGTCGGTGGCAGCCTGAACAGCCTGGCCGCGCCGTTCCCCGGCGGCAACGTCACGCCGCAGTTCTCCCGGGCCAACCCGACCACGATGGCGGGCACCGACTCGCTCAGCGTCGCGCTGCCGGCGGCCGGCCTGGCGGGCTTCAACCCGACGACGTTCGGCTTGATGCTGTTCAACGAGGCGGCGACGAAGTTCCTGAACCTGGAGATCACCGCGTTGGAAACCGACAACAAGGGCAAGGTCATCTCCAGCCCGCGGGTTCTGACGGCCGATCAGGTCGAGGCCATCATCGAGCAGGGCACCGAGATCCCGTATCAGCAGGCGACCTCGAGCGGCGCCACCAGCGTCGCGTTCAAGAAGGCGACGCTCTCGCTCAAGGTGAAGCCGCAGATCACGCCGGACGAAAACGTGATCATGACCCTCAACGTCAACAAGGACAGTGTCGGCCAGAACACCCAGGCGGGGCCCGCCATCGACACGAAGCAGATCAGCACCCAGGTGCTGGTGGAGAACGGCGGGACGGTGGCGATCGGCGGCATCTACGAGCAGGAAAAACGCAACGACGTGACCAAGACCCCGCTGCTCGGCGACATCCCCGTGGTCGGCGCGCTGTTCCGGAACACGTCCAAGGTGGACAACAAGTCGGAGCTGCTGATCTTCGTCACCCCGAGGATCATCAAGGAGTCGCTCACGCTGCGGTAGCAGTCCTCACACTCCCAATAGCCCGAGCCGGGTCCGCCCGGCTCTTTTTTTTGCCCCGGGCCGGCGACCCGACGCCGCGGTTTTCGCTAAAATCGCCGGCATGAAGTCGGGGCAGCGCATTTTTCTCGTCGGGCTCATGGGTGCCGGCAAGACTACCGTAGGGAAGGTGCTCGCGCGCGACCTCGGTATGGACTTCGTCGATGCCGACCAGGAGTTGCAGCGACGCACCGGCGTCACCATCCCGGTGATCTTCGATATCGAAGGCGAGGCGGGCTTTCGCGTCCGGGAAGCCGCCGTCCTGGAAGAGCTCACGCAGCGCGACGGCATCGTGCTCGCAACGGGCGGCGGCGCCGTGCTTCGGGAAGACAACCGGCGCCGCCTGGCGTCCCGGGGCACGGTGATCTACCTGCGAGCGAGCCTCGAGGACCTCTGGACACGCACGCGCCACGACCGCAGCCGGCCGCTCCTGCAGACGCCCGACCCCAAGGGACGGCTCAGCCAACTGCTGGCGGAACGCGATCCGCTGTACCGCGAGGTCGCGGACATGGTGGTCGATACGGGCCGCCAAAGCGTTCAAGCGCTGGCCCGCCGCATCGAGAAACGACTGGCCGAGTCCAGCGGGATCGCCGCCGGCGCCGAGGAACACGTTGATGCAAACCCTGACCGTTGAGCTTGGCGACCGCAGCTATCCGATCCACGTCGGTCGCGACCTGCTCGCGCGAGGGCGCCTGATCGGCGAGCGCCTGCCGCGCCCGCGCGCTGCGATCATCACGAACGACGTCGTCGCCCCGCTCTATCTGGATCGCCTGCGCGCGGGCCTCGCCGACGCGGGCGTCGAGGCGATCAGCGTCGTCGTTCCCGACGGCGAGGCCCACAAGGACTGGCATACGCTCAACGCGATTTTCGACGCATTGCTGCGGAACCGCTGCGAGCGCTCGACCACGGTCATCGCGCTGGGCGGCGGCGTCGTCGGCGACCTGGCGGGTTTCGCCGCTGCAACTTTCCAGCGCGGCGTGCCCTTCGTTCAGGTTCCCACCACCTTGCTGGCCCAGGTCGATTCTTCCGTGGGCGGGAAGACCGGCATCAACCACCCGCTCGGGAAAAATATGATCGGGTCGTTCTACCAGCCCCTCGTCGTGCTTGCCGACGTTGCCACGCTCGATACGCTGCCCGAGAGGGAGCTGAAGGCCGGAATCGCCGAGGTCGTCAAGTACGGTCTGATCCGGGACGCGGAGTTCTTTTTCTGGCTGGAGAAGAACATGGAGCGACTGCTCGCGCGCGACGCCGACGCGCTGGCGTTCGCCATCGTCCGCAGCTGCCGCAACAAGGCAGAAGTCGTGGCGGAAGACGAGCGCGAGTCCGGCGTGCGGGCATTGCTCAACCTCGGCCATACGTTCGGACACGCTATCGAG
>CAZGTK010000067.1:0-9702 GCA_964528415.1 uncultured Burkholderiales bacterium
GCCGGCCGAGGCCTTCTGGCGCCTGTTCGAGGAGCTGCTGGCCGGGCGCCAGCCCGCGCCGGTGCCGGGGCTCCTCCATTACGACTGAGGCGACCGCCATGGAACGGCGACTGGAATCCGCCCCCGATCCCGCCGGCCTGACCCGCGTGGCGATCGAGCCGCTCTCGCGCGTCGAGGGCCACGGCAAGGTGACGCTGCTGCTGGACGAGCACAACCACGTGCGCCAGGCGCGCATGCACATCGTCGAGTTCCGCGGCTTCGAGAAGTTCGTCCAGGGCCGGCCGTACTGGGAGGTGCCGGTGCTGGTGCAGCGCCTGTGCGGCATCTGCCCCGTCAGCCATCACCTGGCGGCGGCCAAGGCGATCGACATGCTGGTCGGCGTGCGGCAGCTGCCCCCGACCGCCGAGAAGATCCGGCGCCTCCTGCACCTGGGCCAGATCCTGCAGTCCCACGCGCTGCATTTCTTCTACCTGGCGTCGCCCGACCTGCTGTTCGGATTCGGCGCCGACATCGCCCGGCGCAACGTGGTGGCGGTGGCGGGGGCCTACCCGGACGTCGCGCGCAAGGGCATTCTGCTGCGCCGCTACGGTCAGGAGGTGATCCAGGCGGTCGCGGGCAAGCGGATCCACGGCTCCTGCGCGGTGCCGGGCGGGGTGAACAAGAGCCTCACGGCCGTCGAGCGCGGCGCGCTGCGCCGGGAGATCGACGAGGTCGTGGCGTGGAGCCGCGAGGCGGTGGCGCTGGCGCGCGATCTGTTCGACGCCGATGCCGAGACCAACGCGCGCTTCGGCAGCTTCCGCTCGGCGTCGCTGTCGCTGGTGCGCGCCGACGGCGGCCTCGACCTCTACCACGGCGGCCTGCGAGCGCGCGACGCCGACGGCCGGACGCTGTTCGACCACGCCGACTACGGCCACTACTGGGACCACATCCGCGAGGTGGTGAAGCCGTGGTCGTACATGAAGTTCCCGTTCCTGCGCGCGCTCGGGCCGGACGCGGGCTGGTACCGGGTCGGGCCGCTGGCGCGGCTCGCGAACTGCGACTTCATCCCGACGCCGCTCGCCAACGCCGAGCGCCTGCGCTTTCTCGCTTATCACGGCGGCGCGGCGGCGCGCGCGACGCTGGGCTATCACTGGGCGCGCATGATCGAGATGCTGCACGCGGCGGAGGGCATCCGCGAGCTGCTGGCGGATCCCGACATCGAGGGGACCGACCTGGCGGCAACGGGCGAGCGCGCCTTCCGCGGCGTCGGCGTGATCGAGGCGCCGCGCGGCACGCTCATCCACCACTACCGCGTCGACGAGCACGACCAGATCGTGCGCGCCAATCTGATCGTCTCGACCACGCACAACAACGACGCCATGAACGAGGCGGTGCGGCGGGTGGCGGAGGACTATCTCGACGGCCAGGCCGTCACGGAGCCGCTGCTCAACCACATCGAAGTGGCGATCCGCGCGTTCGACCCGTGCCTGTCGTGCGCCACGCACGCGCTCGGCCGGATGCCGCTGCAGGTCGAGCTGATCGGGCCCCACGGCGAGCTGCTCCAGCGCGTCACGCGGGACGCCGACGGCGTGCGCCCGGCGCCGTGACGAAGGCGCGCGTCCTGCTGCTCGCCTGCGGCAACCCGAGCCGCGGCGACGACGCCATCGGCCCGCTGCTGGCCCGGCGCGCCGAAGCGCTGGCGGCGCACCCGGACGCCCGCTGCGCGCTAGAGTGCCTCGTCGCGTTCCAGTTCCAGGTCGAGCACGCGCTCGACTTCCGCGGCCGTGATCTGGTGCTGCTCGCCGACGCCAGCGCGAGCGCGGCCGCGCCTTTCGCCTTCACGCGGGCCCGCGGCGAGGCGCGCCCGGCCCACACCTCGCACGCCGCGCCGCCCGGCCTGCTGCTCGCGGCGTTCCGCCAGGTGGAGGGCCGCGAAGCCCCGCCCACCTTCGTGCTGGCGGTGCGAGGCGAGCGGTTCGACCTGGACGCGCCGCTGTCGGCTTCGGGCGAGCGTCACCTGGCGGCGGCGAGCGCGTTTCTCGCCGAGCTGCTGCGCCAGCCGTCGGCCGCCGCCTGGACCGACCGCGCCGCCGCCTGACGCCGCCGTTCGTCCTGCCGCGCTTTACAAGGCGCGGCCGCCCGGCTAGAAAGGGTGCCAGGGTCATCCCGGGAGGAAAACGGCGTGAGAAGGTGGAGCGGCATCGCGGCATTTCTGCTGGCGCTGTGGCCGGCGGCGGCGTTCGCGGACGCGACGGTGACCGAGGTCATCGCGCTGCGCTCGCGCACGGTGGACGAGGTGCTGCCGATCGTGCGCCCGCTGGTGGAGCCGGAAGGCTCGGTGAGCGGCATCAGCGGCCAGCTCATCGTGCGCGCGACGCCGGCCAAGCTGGCTGAGCTCAGGCAGGTGCTGGAGACGATCGACCGGCCGGCGCGCCAGCTCGTCATCAGCGTCACGCAGGACGCCGAGCTGGTGCGGCGCGAGCGCGAGGCGAGCATCGCCGGCAGCGTCGGCGGCGGCGACGTGCGCGTGACCGTGCCGCCGTCGGGACCGCGTCCCCGAGAGGGCATCACCGTGCAGGGCGGCAGCGGCGACGACTTCGTGCGCGGCCAGGCGGTCGAGCGGCAGGCCGCTTCGGCGGGGCGCGCCAGCCAGCGGCTGCGCGTGCTGGAGGGCAACGAGGCCTTCATCCAGGCCGGCGAATCGCGCCCGGTGCGCGAGCGGCAGGTGATCGAGACGCCGACCGGCACCCGCGTGATCGAGACCACGCAGTACGTCGACGCCGGCACCGGCTTCTACGTGCGGCCGCAGGTCAGCGGCGAGCGTGTGACGCTCTCTATCCGCACCGCGCGCGACCGCTTCGCCGGCGACCGGCGCGGCAGCATCGAGACGCAGTCGCTGAGCACGCAGGTCAGCGCGCGCCTCGGCGAGTGGGTCGAGATCGGCGGGACCGCGGAGCAGGGCAGCCGCAGCTCCAGCGGCATCCTGCAGCGCGGTTCGACGAGCGTCGACGAGCGCCGCGCGGTGTTCCTCAAGGTCGAGGAGGCGCGCTGAACGCCGCGACGGGCCGTCCCGCCGCGCTGCACTGGGCGCTGCTGGCGGCGTTCCTGGCGGTGCTCGCGTGGTCGGCGATCGGCCCGCGCGACCGCGTGATCTGGTGGCTCGAGGTGTTCCCGGCGCTGGCGGCGGCGGCGATCCTGATCGCCACCTTTCGCCGCTTTCCGCTCACGCCGCTCGTCTACGTGCTGATCTTCCTGCACGCGCTGGTGCTGCTGGTGGGCGGCCACTACACGTACGCCGAGATGCCGCTGTTCAACTGGCTGCGCGACGAGTTCGGGCTCGCGCGCAACTACTACGACCGGGTCGGCCACGTGTTCCAGGGTTTCGTGCCCGCCATGGTGGCGCGCGAAATCCTGCTGCGCCGTTCGCCGCTCGTTGCCGGCAAGTGGCTTTTCTTCATCGTCACCTGCATCGCGCTGGCGATCAGCGCGTTCTACGAGTTCCTGGAGTGGTGGGTGGCGATCTCGTCGGAGGAGACCGCCGACGCGTTCCTCGCCACCCAGGGCGACGTCTGGGACACCCAGTGGGACATGTTCCTCGCCTTCCTCGGCGCGATCGCGGCGCAGCTTGCGCTGGGGCGGCTGCACGATCGGCAGCTTCGGGCAATGGGCAATGAGGAATGAGGAATGGGGAATGGGGAATCGGGAGCGGATAACGGGGAGACGGCGAAAATAGACGGAATGACCAAGACGCGTCACCCCGGCGGATGCCGGGGTCCAGGCTTTAAACCCCTGGATTCCGGCCTGCGCCGGAATGACGATTCCCTGGATTCGGGCCTACGCCGAAATGGCTGAGACGGCGTCACCCATGACGCTTCACGCGTCGCTTCTTCGCCGCCAGATCATCCATCGCTCCTTGCCCTTGAATACCGGAATCGAGTCCTTAACGGCCCGATCGTCGACGAGGTCGAACGCCGCCGAGAGCAGGGCGTCGAGCTCGTCGCGCCGGGCGCCGAACGGCGGTCCGCGCTCGTTGTCGTCGAAGAAGAAGTAACCGGCGAGGAGGCCGCCGGCGGCGACGAGCCGGGCGGCGCGCGCGGCCCACGCCGGCCACAGGCGCCGCGGCAGCGCGCACAGAAACGCCCGCTCGTAGAGCACGGGCCACGGCGATCCCGCCTCGTAGGCGAAGAAGTCCGCCTCGACGGCGCACCCGGCGAACGGCCCGAGCGTGCGTCGCGCGGCTTCCACGGCGGCACGGCTGAAATCGATCGCCGTCACCGACCAGCCGGCCTCGGCCAGACACCGAGCCTCGTAGGCGGAGCCGCAGCCGGGGATCAGCGCGCGGCGCTCGCCGGCGTGCCCGGCGGCGAAGCGGACGAGGTCGTCCGGCGCGCGGCCGGCGTCCCACGGCGTGACGCGGGAACCGTAGCGGGTGTCCCAGAACTGCGGGCGGGAGCTGTCCTGTGCCATTAGCGAATCCGATCAATGCGTTGCCGAAGCGGGGCGCGGGGCGCGTCTGCTATAGTAGCGTCTGGTTTCGGCTTCGCGGCCGGATCGCGCGCACGATGACACGCAACCTGCATCGCTTGAGCTTCAAGGTCTCCGGCATCCTGATCGGGTTCTCGGTGATCGCCATCGCCACCATCGGCATGACGCTCTATGTGTCGTGGAAACTGCAGGGCGGCGCCGCCGCAATCAACGACATGGGCAGCGAGCGCATGCGCTCGTACCGGATCGCCAACATCCTCTCCGAGCTGGCCCTGCCCGACGGCGATCGGGAGGCGGTCACCGAGCGGGCGCGGGCCGAGATCGACCGCTTCGAGCGCGTGCTGCGAGACCTCGAGCGGGGCGACCCGGCGCGACCCCTGTTCGTTCCGGCGACGGCGGAGATCCGCGGGCAGCTGGCGGAGATCCAGCGGCGCTGGAGCGTCGAGATCCGGCCGGCGGCCGAGGCGGTGCTGGCGGCGCCGGCGGGACCCATCCAGGAGGAGCGCTTCCGCGCGTTCCGCGGGCGCGTCGACGAGTTCGTCGCGCTGATCGACGCGCTGGTGGGCGCCGTCGAGGCCCACAATTCGAGCTACACGTCGCTGCTCGGCACCCTCCAGCTCGGCCTGATGGCCCTCGCCGTGGCGGGCGCGGTGAGCCTGATCTTCCTCGTCTTCCTGGTGGTGGTGCGGCCGGTGCAGACGCTGCGCGAGGGCATGCAGCGCATGGAGCGGGAGGAGTTCGGCGCGCGTGTGCCGGTCGAGAGCCGCGACGAGTTCGGCGACCTGGCGCGCGGTTTCAACCGCATGGCCGATCACCTCGAGGGCCTGTACCGGACGCTGGAGGACCGCGTCAGGGCCAAGACCCGGCGTCTGGAGCAGAAGAACCGCGAGCTCTCCACCCTCTACGACGTCAGCACCTTCCTCAACTCGCCCGCCACCACCGAGGAGCTGTGCCGCGGATTCGTGCGCCGCCTCGTGCGCGTGTTCGACGCCAGCGCCGGCTCGGTGCGGCTGGTGCACCCCGAGAGCGGCGACATCCACATGTTCGTGAGCGAGGGCCTGCCGCGGGACTTCGTCGAGGAGGAGCGCTGCCTCAAGGTGGGCGAGTGCCTGTGCGGCGAGGCGGTGCGCGACGCGACGCCCATGGTGCGGGTATTTCCGGCGCAGGCGACCGAGGACACCGTCTACCGCTGCCAGAAGCGCGGCTTCCAGACCGTGTCGGTGTTCACGATCCGGGTCAAGAAGCAGCTGCTCGGCGTGTTCAACCTCTACTTCGCGGGCGGCCACGAGTTCCGTCACGAGGAGCGGCAGATGCTGGAAACGCTGGGGCAGCATCTGGGCATCGCCATCGAGAACCAGCGGCTGCTCGCGCGCGAGCGCGAAATGGCGGTTTCGGAGGAGCGCAACCTGCTCGCCCAGGAGCTGCACGACTCGATCGCGCAATCGCTCGCCTTCCTGAACCTGCAGACCCAGATGCTGCAGGAATCGCTGCGCCAGGAGGACGTGCGCGAGTCGCTGCAGGCGCTGGCGCTGATCCGCGAAGGCATCCAGGAAAGCTACGACGACGTGCGCGAGTTGCTGGTGCACTTCCGCACCCGCCTCGGCGAAGCCGACATCGAATCGGCGCTGCGCTCGGCGCTGGAGAAGTTCGAGGGCCAGACCGGCATCGTCGCCCGGCTCGACGTTCGCGGCAGCGGCATCCCGCTTTCGCCCGAGGTGCAGATCCAGGTGCTGCACATCATCCAGGAGGCCCTGTCCAACGTGCGCAAGCACGCCGGCGCCGCCCGGGTCGACGTGACGCTGGCCTACGACGACTGCTACCGCTTCACCGTGCGGGACGACGGGCAGGGGTTCGACGACGAGCTTCTGCGCGAGCGCAGCGACGCGCACGTCGGCCTCAAGATCATGCGCGAGCGCGCCCACCGCATCGGCGGCCGCCTCGACGTGCGCTCGCGCGCCGGCGCGGGAACCGAAGTCACCCTGACCCTGCCCGTCGCGCAGCAGGAGGCGGCGGCGTGAGTTACCCGGCGAGGGGCCCCAAGCAGCGCTTGGGGATCGACGGCCAAACGAATCGCCGCCAGCCGCCGACGCGCAACGCGGCCGATGCGACGACGATTCGGGAGGCGGCGGCGTGAGTTACCGAGCCTCGGTACGTGCGAGCAAAACGAATCGCCGTCAGCCGCCGACGCGCAACGCGGCCGCTTCGACGAGGATTCGGGAGGCGGCGGCGTGAGCCCGGAGGACACGATCCGCGTGCTGATCGTCGACGACCACGCGCTGTTCCGCAGCGGCGTGAAAGCGCTGCTGGCGCGCCAGCCCGGCATCGAGGTGGTGGGCGAGGCGGGCGACGGGCTCGAGGGCGTCAAGCGCGCCAAGGCGCTCAGGCCCGACGTGGTCCTGCTGGACCTGCACATGCCGGGCATGTCCGGGCGCGAGGCGGTGCGGGTGATCCAGGACGAGGCGCCGGGGTCGCGGGTCCTGATGCTCACCGTGTCCGAGGACGCCGACGACCTGCTCGACACGCTCAAGGCCGGCGCGACCGGCTATCTGTTGAAGAACATCGAGGCGGACTACCTGGTCGACAGCATCCGCCGCGCGGCGCGCGGCGAGTCGGTGATGTCGCCGCAGATGACGGGCAAGCTCGTGAGCGGGCTGAAGTCGCTCGCGCGCGGCGATGCCGCCGGCGCGCCCGAGGAGCGCGAGCGGCTGACCCCGCGCGAGCGCGAGATCCTCGCGCTGCTCGCGCGCGGCGCGAGCAACAAGGAGATCGCGCGGGACCTGGACCTCGCCGAGAGTACCGTCAAGATCCACGTGCAGCACATCCTGCGCAAGCTCAACCTCTCGAGCCGGGTGCAGGCGGCGGTCTACGCCGTCGAGCAGGGGCTCGCTCCGCGCTCCACCGAGGGCTAGGCCGGCGCCGCGTCCACACGGCGGCGCGCGCTGCGCGCCGCGGCGAGCCGCTACTTCTTCTTTTTCTTCCCGGCACCCGTCATGTCGTGGGCCCAGCTCAACGCGGCCACCACCTGCGGCATGCCGATGGTGGAGAGCAAGAGCAGCAGCGCGTGCTCGATCTCCTTGGGCTTCACGCCGGCGGCCAGCGCGCGGCGCACGTGGCTGTGCACGGCCCCTTCGGATCGGACCGCGGCGGCCGCGGCCAGCTGAACGAGATGGCTGGTGCGCTCGTCGAGCGGGCCGGATGCCCGCGTCGCCGCCCCGAGCCCTTCCAGCGCCGTGAACACCTCCGGGTGGTTGTCGCGCAGCTCGAGATAGAACTTGGGTGCCTTGTTCCTCGCCATCGTCCTCTCCTCGCAGGTGGGCTGGCCGAGTCCTCCTCGCCAGCGCAGAAGCGATTGTAAATCCGCGGCTTGGCGCCGCCTAGTTCGGAAGGAGTAGTTCCTCCGGAGCCGCCGCGGGCAGTTCCCTCCGCCGGTCGGCGCGCGTGCGTCCTTCTTCTGCCTCCGCGTCGCGCTACCTCCGCCGAATGGGCGGCCCGAGGCCGCGGGCGTACCTTGGCCACAAGCCCCCGAAGCGCACCGCGCGGCGGGACGCGGAACGAGGAAAGGGAGACGGACATGGCGACACAGACCCACAAGCAGGTCTCGGTTCTCACGCTGAGCACCTTCGCCTTCACCATCTGCTTCGCGGTGTGGGTGATGTTCTCGGTCATCGGCATCCCGATCAAGAAGACGCTGGACCTGAACGAAACCCAGTTCGGCCTGCTGGCGGCGACGCCGATCCTGACCGGCAGCCTGATCCGCCTGCCGCTGGGCATGATGACCGACAAGTTCGGCGGGCGGGTCGTGTTCTTCCTGCTCATGCTCTCCACGGTGGCCCCGATCTGGCTGATCGGCTATGCCACCGAGTACTGGCACTTCCTCGTCCTGGGCCTGGCGGTGGGCGTGGCGGGCGGATCGTTCTCGGTCGGCATCGCCTATGTCGCCCGCTGGTTCAGCAAGGCACGGCAGGGCTTCGCGATGGGAATCTTCGGCGCCGGCAACGCCGGCGCCGCGGTCACCAAGTTCGTCGCGCCAACGCTGGTCGTCGCGTACGGCTGGCAGATGGTGCCGAAAGTCTACGCCGTCGCGATGCTGGTCACCGCGGTCCTGTTCTGGTTCTTCACCTACACCGACAAGAGCCACCACGTGCATGCGTCGGTCACGTTCACGGACCAGCTCAAGGCGCTCAAGGACCCCCGGGTCTGGAAGCTGTGCCAGTACTACTCGATCGTGTTCGGCGGCTACGTCGCGCTGAGCCTGTGGATGACCAAGTATTTCATCAACGAGTACGGGTTCACGCTTCAGACCGGCGCGCTGATGGCGTCGATCTTCGTGCTGCCCTCCGGCGTCATCCGCGCCGCCGGTGGCTGGCTGTCGGACCGCTACGGCGCCCACCCGGTGACCTGGTGGGTGCTGCTGGTTTCGTGGGTCTGCCTGTTCTTCATGTCCTATCCGCAGACCGACATGACGGTGCGGACCGTGACCGGAACCATGACGTTCCACGTCGGCCTCAACGCCTGGGTGTTCGCGGCGCTGCTGTTCGTCGTCGGCATCGCCTGGGGTTTCGGCAAGGCCTCGGTGTTCAAGTACATCTCGGACGAGTACCCGCACAACATCGGCGTCATCTCCGGCATCGTCGGCCTGGCCGGCGGCATGGGGGGATTCCTGCTGCCGATCATGTTCGGCGCGCTGGTGGACGTGACCGGCGTGCGCTCGTCGATCTTCATGCTGCTGTTCGGCGTCACCTTCGTGTCCCTGATCTGGATGTACTGGACCGAGATCGTGCCGGAGCGCGGCCGGCGCAAGGTCAAGGAAGACGCCGCGCTGGCGCTGCAATGAACGAATGACCCGCTAGAGAGGAGACCGAAATGGCTTCCCATGTGCTGACGACGTGGAACCCCGAGGACAAGGGCTTCTGGGATTCCACCGGCAAGTCGGTGGCGACGCGCAACCTGTGGATCTCGATCCCGGCGCTGCTGCTGGCGTTCGCGGTCTGGATGGTGTGGAGCGTGGTGGTGGTGAACCTGCCCAACATCGGCTTCAAGTTCACCACCAACCAGCTGTTCTGGCTGGCGGCGATCCCGGGGCTTTCCGGGGCGACGCTGCGCATCTTCTACTCCTTCATGGTGCCGATCTTCGGCGGCCGGCTGTGGACCACGCTGGCGACCTGGTCGCTGATGATCCCGGCGGTCGGCATCGGCTATGCGGTGCAGCATCCGCAGACGCCCTATGTCGTGTTCCTG
>CAZGTK010000068.1:0-9555 GCA_964528415.1 uncultured Burkholderiales bacterium
GACGTTCTGGTCGACGACGCGCAGGAGGAAATACGGCGGCGCCTCGCGCGTCCCCGGGGCGTCGCCGGTCGCCGCCTGGGCCAGGGCCGGCGGCGCGGCGCCGAGCGCGACCGCCGCGAGCGCCGCGGACGCCAGCAGGCGGGCGAGGCGGCTCAAAACGCCGCGGCTCCGCCGTTGGAGCGCGGATCGGCGGCGCCTTCCAGCACGCCGCTCGGGTGCCGCACCACCATGCCCGCGTGGCCGACGGCCTCGTCGAAGCTGCGCAGGCGCTCGACGTCGTGGCCGCGCTTCGCCAGCTCGTCGAACACGTCCTTGGTGAAACGCCGCTCCAGCTTGAGCGTCTCGGAGTGGCTACCCCAGGTGCGCCCCAGCAGCCAGCGCGGCAGCGACACCGATTCCTGCGCCGAGTAGCCCATCAGCGCGTAGCGCGTGAAGATCGCCGCCTGCGTCTGCGGCTGGCCGTCGCCGCCCATGGTGCCGTAGACCATCAGGCGGCCGTCGTTCAGCAGCGCGAGCGCCGGGTTCAGCGTGTGGAACGGCTTGCGCCCCGGCTCCAGCGCGTTGAGCGCCTGCGGATCGAGCGAGAAGCTGCAGCCGCGGTTCTGCCAGTTGATGCCGGTCTGCGCGAGCACCACGCCGCTGCCGAACTCGTGGTAGATGCTCTGGATGCACGATACCGCGCGGCCCTCGCCGTCGATGACGCCCATCCACACGGTGTCGCCGGCCGCCGACTTCGACCCCCACGGGGCCGCCTTCTTGAGGTCGACCTCCGCGGCGAGCGCGTCGAGCGCGCCCTTTTCCAGCAGCGACTGCGGGTCGACCTGCATGTACGCCGGGTCGGTCACGTAGCGGTCGCGGATGCGGAACGCGAGCTTGGTCGCTTCCACCGCCCGGTGCACGTAGTCGGCCGACATCGGCTCCAGGCCGGCCACGCCGACGCGATCGAGCAGGCCCAGGATGATGAGCGAGATCACGCCCTGCGTCGGCGGCGCCATGTTGTAGATCATGCCGGCGGAGTGCTCCAGCTCCAGTGCCGGCTTCTCCACTGCCCGGTGCGCCTCGAAATCGGCCAGCGTGAGGGGGCTGCCCAGGTGGGCCAGCTCCTTGGCGATGACGACCGCCAGGTCGCCCTCGTAGAAGTCCCGCGGTCCGGCGTCGGCGATGCGCTCCAGCGTCGCCGCCAGCGTTTTCTGCACGAACATCGCGTTGGCGCGCGGGGCGGCGTTGCCCTCCAGGAAGTGGACGGCGAAGCCCGGCTGGTCCTGCAGCTCGCCGAGCTTCTGCGCGGTGCTGTCGTGCTGGCTCTGGGTGACGGGGATGCCGTGCTTCGCGTAATGGATCGCGTCCTGGAGCAGGCGCCGGAACGGCAGGCGGCCGCCCCACTGCTCGTGCGCGATGCGGTGCGCCATCTCCCAGCCCGAGAGCGTGCCGGCGACGGTGTTGGCGGCCAGCGGGCCGCGTACGGGGATCACGTCGGCGCCGCGCTCGGTGTAGAACTCGCGCTTGGCGCGCTGCGCGGCCGCGCCGCAGGCGTCGATCGAGGACACGCCGGACCCGGGGGCGAAGGTGAGCCAGAAGGAATCGCCGCCGATGCCGTTCATGTGGGGGTACACCACCGCGATGGTGGCGCAGGCGGCGATCATCGCCTCCAGCGCGTTGCCGCCCTCGCGCAGCACGTCGAGGGCCGACTGCGAGGCCAGGGAATGCGGCGCGACGGCCATGCCGCGGGTGCCGATGGTGCTTCGGATCATGACGGTACTTTCCTCCCGCTTCGTTTTGCGCGGAAGTATACCGCCAGTGCCCTGCCGCCGGGCGGCGGGCGCGCCGCCGCTATTTCATCCAGCCGATGGCCTTGGGCAGCCAGGTGGCGATGTCGGGGAAGATCATGAGCAGGGCGAGGCCGAGGATCTGCACGCCGATGAAGGGGATGACGCCGCGGTAGATCTCGCCGGTCTTGATCTGCGGCGGCGCGACCCCCTTCATGAAGAACAGCGCCCAGCCGAACGGCGGGGTCAGGAACGAGGTCTGCAGGTTCATGCAGATCAGCATCGCGAGCCACACCATGTCGACGCCCTGCTTGACGAAGAACGGCAGCAGCAGCGGCAGCACGATGTAGGAGATCTCGATCCACTCGAGGAAGAAGCCGAGGATGAACAGCAGCACCATCATGAACAGGATCGTGCCCCACACGCCGCCGGGGATCGCGCCCATGAACTCGTGGATCAGGTCCTCGCCGGAGAGACCGCGGAAGGCGAGGCTGAAGACCTGCGCGGCCATGATGATGAACAGGATCATGGCGGTGGTCTTGAGCGTCTCGCGCATGGTCTCCTGCAGCACCTTGAGCGAGAGCTTGCGGCTGATGGCGGCCACCAGGATGGCGCCGAAGGCGCCCATCGAGGCCGCCTCGGTGGGCGCGGCGACGCCGCCGATGATGGAGCCCAGCACCGCGAAGACCAGCAAGAGCGGCGGCAGCACGCCGCGCAGCACCTCCTTCGCGAGCTTGCCGCGGGACATGGCGGCGAGCTCCTCATCGGGCATCGGCGGGGCGAGCTCGGGCTTCAGGCGGCCCAGCACCAGCAGGTAGATCACGTACAGGCCGGCCAGCATCAGGCCCGGCATCAGGGCGGCGGCGAACAGCGTGCCCACCGACTCCTGCATCAGGTCGGCCAGCAGGATCAGGATCAGCGAGGGCGGGATGATCTGCCCCAGCGTGCCGGAAGCGCAGATGGCGCCGGTGGCGAGCCCGTGGTTGTAGCCGCGCTTGAGCAGAGCCGGCAGCGCGATCAGGCCCAGCGTCACCACGGTGGCGCCGACGATGCCGGTGGCCGCGCCCATCAGCACGCCCACCAGGATGATCGCCACGCCCATGCCGCCGGGCTGCCGCCCGGCCAGGTGGCCCATGACGTCGAGCATGTCCTCGGCGATGCGCGATTTCTCCAGCAGCACGCCCATGAACACGAACAGCGGCACGGCGAGCAGGGTGTAGTTCGTGGCCACGCCGTAGATGCGCGCCGGCAGCAGGTTGAAAAGCCCGGTGCCGAAGCCGATGAAGCCGAAGATGAACCCGGAGGCGGCGATCGCGTAGGCCACCCGGATGCCCGAGAGGAGCAGGACGATGAAGGTGACGATCAGGCCGATCGCCAGCATCTCGTTCAGCGGCAGCATCGGCGCCTAGCTCCGCGACAGCAGCCGCCCGGCGCTGCGCAGGGCGATGGCGAGGCTTTGCACCGCCAGCAGCAGGAAGCCGGTGGTGACGAAGGACTTGAGGATCCAGCGGTGGGTGAGGCCGCCGGGGTCCGGCGAGATCTCGCCCATGCCGTGGGACTGCCGGACGAACGCGATCGACAGCCAGGCGATGTAGAGCGCGATCGGGAGCATGACGAGCACCGCCGAGGCGAGCTCGACCCACAGCTTGGTGCGCTCGCTGAAGCTCTGGTAGAGGATGTCCACGCGCACGTGGGCGTCCTCCTTCTGCGTGTAGGCGATGCCCCACAGCGCGATCACCGCCAGGATGTGCCACTCCAGCTCCTGCGCCCACACCGCGCCGATGCTGGCGGTGTAGCGCAGCAGCACCTCGACGGCGATCAGCAGCACCAGGGTCAGGGTCAGCCAGCTGGTGGCGCGGCCGACCCGGTCGATCAACGAGTCGAGAAAGTTGGCGGCGCGCTCGGCGCGGGACACGGGGAAGCTCCTGCCTTCGGTCTTGTTATGGATGCCGGCCCGTGCCGCGCCGGCGGCGGGCCGGCGCGGCACGGGCGGTTTCTGTCATCAGATGTCGCGCACCTGGGTGGCGAAGTTCGTCTCGCTGACTTTAGCCCAGACGTCGTGCTTCTTCTTGAACGCGAAGTAGGCCTCGTGCACCTTTTTCGTCACGGGGTCCTTGGCGGCGGAGGAGCTCAGCGTGTCGGCGGTCGCCTCCTTGAGCTTCTTCACCACGTCGGGCGGCAGGGTCGAGACCTTGACGCTGTCCTTCTCCACCAGCTCGGCGAGCGCGACCGAGTTCTTGGTTTCGAGCCAGAGGATGCCTTCCAGGTCGACCGCCTGCGCGGCGATGATCATGACCTGCTTGAGGTCCTCCGGCAGCGAGTCCCACGCCTTCTGGTTGATGACGATCTCCGAGGTGGTGGAGGGCTCGTGCCAGCCGGTGGTGTAGTAGAACTTGGCGGCGTTCTGCAGGCCGAGCTTCTGGTCGAGGAACGGGCCGACCCACTCGGCGGCGTCGATCACGCCGCGCTCGAGCGCCGGGAAGATCTCGCCGCCGGGCAGCAGCTTCACGTCGACGCCGAGCGTGGCGTAGACCTTGCCGGCGAGGCCCGGGATGCGCATCTTCAGGCCCTTGAGGTCGGCGAGCGAGCCCACCGGCTTCTTGAACCAGCCGGTCATCTGCACGTTGGTGCACCCCACCGGCAGCGGCTTCAGCCCGAACGGCTTGTAGACCTCCTCCCACAGCGCCATGCCGCCGCCATCCCACAGCCAGGCGTGCTGGCCGAGGTAGCTCATGCCGAACGGCACGGTGCCGAAGTACTGGGCGGCGAACTGCTTGCCCGACCAGTAGTAGGCGACGCCGTGGTTCATCTCCACGGTGCCGGCCGAGCAGGCGTCGAAGCCCTCGAACGCCGGCAGCAGCTCGCCGGCCGCGAACACCTTGATCTTGAGCCGCCCGCCCGAGAGCACCTCGCACTTCTTGGCGAAGGACTCGGCGCTGCCGGGGCCGCTCTGGTAGAACGGCGAGCCGGCCGGCCAGGTGGTGGTCATCTTCCAGTTGAACGTCTTGCCCGATTGGGCGGAGGCGATCATGGGGAAGCCGAGCGAGCCGGCGGCTGCGCCGGCGGCGGTCTTCTTCAGGAATCCGCGACGGTCCATTTCGTGTTTCTCTCCGGTTGAGGGCGCCCGGGGACGGGCGTCGATGGGTGGATGAAAGTTATTATGGTCAGGCAGGCTGCCCGACTCGGGAGGGCCCTGTTTGCAGGTTCTGTGCCATGGCGTCCGTCCTCGTGACGACCTCCCCACGGCGCGCGTATCATTTTGATTTGTCTACGAACCGGCGGCCCCTGGCGACCCGTGGTCGTGGGCCGGGCAGGGGCCGATGCACCGAAACCGGGCGCCTGCACCAGGGCCGTGCAAAACGCCACGTCTTTGTCCTATAGCACATTTGCAGCCCCCCGTCAGATGACCGCGCTGATCTACATCCACGGCTTCAACAGTTCGCCGGCGTCGTTCAAGGCGCGGCTGATCCGCGAGCGCCTCGACCAGCTCGGCTGCGCCGGCGCGTTTCGCGCGCCCGCGCTGCACGACCGCCCGGCCGCCGCCATCGCGAAGCTGGAGGACGAGCTGGCAAGGGCCGGCCCCGACGCCACGCTCGTCGGCAGCTCGCTGGGCGGTTATTACGCGACCTGGCTCGCCGAGCGGCACGGCCTGCGCGCGGTGCTGGTCAATCCGGCGGTGGAAGCGCCGCGGCTGCTGGAAGGCCTGCTGGGACCGCAGACCAACCTCTACACCGGCGAAGCCTACGAGCTCACGCCGGAGCACCTCGCGGAGCTGCGCGCGCTCGACTCCGGACCCATCACGCGGCCCGAGCGCTACCTGCTGCTGGTGACCACCGGCGACGAGGTGCTGGACTACCGCCAGGCCGTGTCGAAGTACCGCGGCTGCCGGCAGATCGTGGTCCCGGGATCGGACCACGGCTTCGGCGATTTCGGCGACTACCTCGACGACGTCCTCGCGTTCGCCGGCGTCGTGCCGGCCGAGGCCGATCGCTTATAATCGGGCCCTTTTGCCGGGCGCGGGCCAAGGCTCGGCGCGCGGCGTCCAGGCAGCCCCCATGCACGTCCTCTACGAAGAAAGCGGCGCGTTCAAGGCCGGCACCATCCTCGCCGACAACGACTCGTCGCTGCAGGTGGAGTCGCAGCACGGCCGCCGCACCAAGGTCAAGGCCGCCCACGTGCTGCTGCGCTACCGCGAGCCCTCGCCCGGCGAGCTGATGGCGGCCGCCGAGGCGCTGGCCGCGTCGATGGACCCGGACTTTCTCTGGCAGTGCTGCGGCGAGGGGGAGTTCGGCTTCGAAGCGCTGGCCGAGGATTACTTCGGGCACATGCCGTCGCCGGTGGAGGCGGCCGGCGTGCTGATGCGCCTGCACGCCTCGCCGATGTACTTCTACCGCAAGGGCAAGGGCCGTTTCAAGGCGGCGCCCGAGGACGCGCTGAAGGCGGCGCTGGCGAGCCTCGAGCGCAAGCGGCTCGCCGCCGAGCAGCAGGCGCGCTACGTCGAGACCCTGAAGGCTTTCGAGCTGCCGCCGGCGTTCGCGCCGCTCACGGCCCGGCTGCTCTACGACCCGGACAGGCAGTCGATCGAGCACAAGGCGCTGGAGCAGGCGAGCCTGGAGCTGAAGCTCTCGGCGCCGCGGCTGCTGGAGCGCTGCGGCGCGCTGGCCTCCAGCCACGACTACCACCTGGGCCGCTTTCTCTACGAGTATTTCCCGCGCGGCACCGGCTTCCCGGAGCTGCCGCCGCCGGCGCCGCCCGCCGACCTGCCGCTCGCCCCGGCGCAGGCGTTCAGCATCGACGACGCGGCCACCACCGAGATCGACGACGCGTTCTCGGTGACCTGGCTGGGGGGCGGCACGGTGCGCGTGGGCGTGCACATCGCCGCGCCGGCGCTGGCGGTCACGCGCGGCTCGCCGGCGGACGCCGAGGCCCGCAAGCGCCTGTCGACGGTCTACCTCCCGGGCGCCAAGATCACGATGCTGCCGGAAGCCTACGTCGAGGCGTTCACGCTGGCGGCGGGACGCGAGTGCCCGGTGCTGTCGATGTACCTCGACGTCGCGGAGGACACCGGCGAGGTGACCGCGCGAACCAGCGCCGTGGAGCGGATCGCGATCGCCGCCAACCTGCGCCACGACGTGCTCGAGACGCAGTTCAACGAGGGCACCATCGCCTCCGGCCGGATGGATTACCCGTACGCGCGCGAGCTCCACTTCCTGTGGCGGCTCGCCAACCGGCTGCAGGCGGCGCGCGGCAAGAGCGACGAGGGCGAGCAGGAGCGGCTCGACTACGCGTTCCACGTGGTCGACGGCGCCGTGCGCATCGTGCCGCGTCGGCGCGGCGCGCCGGTCGACAAGCTGGTCGCCGAGCTCATGATCGAGGTCAACCAGGCCTGGGGCGGCCGCATCGGCGAGGCGGGCGTTCCCGGCCTGTACCGGGCGCAGACCAGCGGGCCGGTGCGCATGACCACCGCGCCCGCGCCGCACCAGGGCCTCGGCGTCGCGCAGTACGCTTGGTCGAGCTCGCCGCTGCGCCGCTACGTGGACCTCGTGAATCAGCGCCAGCTGGCGGCGCTGACGCGCGGCGAGCCGGCGCCGTATCCCGAGGCGGACGACGAGCTGCTGGCGGCGATGCGCGACTTCGAGCTGACCTACGATGCCTACAGCGCGTTCCAGCGCACCATGGAGCGCTACTGGTGCCTGCGCTGGCTCACGCAAGAGGGCGTGACCGAGACCGGCGCCGAGGTGCTGCGCGAGGGGCTGGTGCGCATCGACCGCATCCCGCTCGTGGGACGCGTGCCGTCGCTGCCGGAGTTGCCGGCCGGCGAGCGCGTGCGCCTCGAAATCACCGGCGTCGATCTCTGGGAGCTCACGTTCCAGGCCCGCTTCCTGCAGCGGGAGGAAACCGCCGTCGCGGGCGTGTGACAAGCGCGGGGCGCTCCCCTACAATCGAGCGCAATTCTCAGACTGGCGCCAGACAGGAGACGTTGACGATCGCAGGCGGAGGTTCGGGTTTCGGGGCGGTGGCCGCGCTGCCGGGAGGAGCGCCGCCGTTCGATCCGTCGTCGCGCTTCGGCATCGCGCTGCTGGTTTCGCTCGCGCTGCACGGCTTCGTCGCCTTCGGCGTGGGCTTCAAGCTGCCGGACCCGAAGGCGATGTTCAACTCGTCGCCCCCCATCGACGTCGTCCTGGTCAACGCGCGCACGCGGGAAGCGCCGGAGAAGGCCGACGCCCTGGCGCAGGTCAACCTCGCCGGCGGCGGCAACACCGACGAGGACCGGCGCGCCAAGAGCCCGCTGCCGCCCAAGGACGAGGCCAGCAGCGTCGAGCTCAAGCAGGCGGCGCAGAAGGTGAAGGAGCTGGAGGCCAAGGCCAAGCGGCTGCTCACGCAGGTCAAGGAACAGGCGCCGGCCGCGCCGCCGCCCGCCGAGCCCGAGAAGCCGCAGCCCGAGGCGCAGCCGCAGCCGCAGCCGGACGCGGGCGAGCTGATGGCGCGGGCGATGCAGATGGCGAAGCTGCAGGCGCAGATCGAGAAGGACTGGCAGAGCTACCAGAAGCGCCCGCGCCGCACGTTCGTCGGCGCCCGCGCCCAGGAGTACCGCTTCGCCCGCTACGTCGAGGACTGGCGCGCCAAGGTCGAGAAGATCGGCAACCTCAACTATCCCGACCAGGCGCGCCGCGACCGCGTCTACGGCAGCCTGGTGGTGTCGGTGTCGATCAAGGCCGACGGCGCGGTGGAGAAGGTGGAGGTCAACCGCTCGTCCGGTCACAAGGTGCTGGACACGGCGGCGCTGCGCATCGTCGAGCTGGCGGCGCCCTACGCGCCGTTCCCCGACGACATCAAGCGCGACACCGACATCCTGGTCATCACCCGCACCTGGACCTTCACCCGCAGCGACCAGCTCGTCGCGCAGTAGCGGCGGGGACCGACGCGTGACCGACCGCTACGCCGTCATCGGCAACCCCGTCGCCCAGAGCCGCAGCCCGCGCATCCACGCGGCGTTCGCCCGCGCGACCGGCCAGGACCTGGCCTACGAGGCGATCCTGGCGCCGCTCGACGGTTTTGGCCCCGCCGTGGCGGCGTTCCGCGCCGCCGGCGGCCGCGGCCTCAACGTCACCGTGCCGTTCAAGCTGGAGGCTTACCGGCTGGCGGACGAGTGCACGCCGCGCGCGCGCGACGCCGGCGCGGTCAACACGCTCACCTTCGGCGACGGCCGCGCGCTGGGCGACAACACCGACGGCGTCGGCCTCGTGCGGGACCTGGAGGCGAACCTCGGCGTCGGCCTGGCCGGCAGCCGTATCCTGCTGATGGGCGCCGGCGGCGCGGCACGCGGCGTGCTGTTTCCGCTGCTCGCGCGCGAGCCCGCGACGCTGGTGATCGCCAATCGCACGCCGGCGAAGGCCGAGGAGCTGGCCGAGCTGGCGACGCAGCGCGGCCTCGCGTGCGCCGCCAGCGGCTACCCGGCGCTGGCGGGGCGGGCGTTCGATGTGGTGATCAACTCCACCTCGGCGTCGCTGGGCGGCGAGGTTCCGCCGCTGCCGGCGGGCGTCTTCGCCTCCGGCAGCCTCGCCTACGACATGGTCTACGGGAAGGGCGTTTCGCCGTTCCTGGCCGCGGCGCGCGAAGCCGGCGCCGCGCGGATCGCCGACGGCCTCGGCATGCTGGTGGAGCAGGCGGCGGAATCGTTCCTGATCTGGCGCGGCGTGCGCCCGGCGACGGCGCCGGTGATCCGCGCGCTGGCGGCCGAGCTGCCGCCGGTCGCTTGAAGCGCCGGGCCGCGCCCCGCAGGCCGAAA
>CAZGTK010000069.1:0-9532 GCA_964528415.1 uncultured Burkholderiales bacterium
CGCGGCAGATCCGGCCCGCACCGGCGCGCGCGTGCGAACTGCGCGCTCTGCCGCGGGATCGCGCGCCGACCTACGCGGATCTCTGGCCGCGGCTGCGGCTGCTGACGGTATGGACCGGCGGCAGCTGCGGCGTGGCGGTGCCGGCGCTGCAGGCGCGCCTGCCGGCCGGCGCCGAGCTGGTGGAGCTCGGCTACCTGTCGAGCGAGCTGCGCGTCACCACGACCGTCGACCCGGAAACCGGCGCCGGCGCGCCGACGCTGCGCCATCACTTCTTCGAGTTCGTCGAGCGCGACGCCTGGGAGCGCGGCGAGCGCGGTTTTCGGCTACTCGACGAGCTCGAGGACGGTGCCGAGTACTACGTGGTGGTCACGACGCCCTCCGGCCTGTACCGCTATCCGATGAACGACATCGTGCGTGTCGCCGGCCGCCTCGAGCGGCTGCCGCTGCTCCGGTTCGTGCAGAAAGGCAAGGGCGTCACCAGCATCACCGGCGAGAAGCTGCACGAGGAACAGCTGCTGGCCGCCGTGGACGCCGCGGCGCGCGCGCACGGCGTGACGCCGGTCTTCGTGATGGCGCTGGCGGACGAGGACGGGGCGCGCTACCGCGTCTACGTCGAGGCCGCCGCCGCTGCGCCCGGCGACGCCGCCTCGATGGCGGCGGCGATCGACGCGCGCCTGTCCGAGCTCAACATCGAGTACCGCGCCAAGCGCGCCAGCGCGCGGCTGCAGGCGCCGAGGCTGCTGTGGCTGCGCGGCGGCGCGCTGGACGCGCTGCGCCGCTTCTCGGTCGAGCGCGGCCAGCGCGAGGGCCAGTTCAAGACGGTGGCGCTGCAGTACGCGAAGGACTTCGCGTTCCCGATCGACGATTACGTCGCCGCGGCGAGCCCATGACCCCGATCGCGCGCATCGACGCCCGGCCGCTGGCGATCCCGTTTCGCGTCGCGTTCAAGCACGCCACCGCCGAGCGCGCGCAGACCGCCGCCGTGTGGGTCGAGGCGCGTGACGCGGCCGGGAACGTCGGCTGCGGCGAAGGCTGCCCGCGCGCGTACGTCACCGGCGAGTCGGTCGAGGGCGCGCTGGCGTTCGTCGCGCGCCACGCCGACGCGTTGCGCCGCGACGCGGCCGACGCCGCGTCGCTGGCGGCGTACGCCGAGCGCCACCGCGGGGCGATCGACGCCAATCCGGCGGCCTGGTGCGCGCTCGAGCTGGCGGCGCTGGACCTGTTCGGCCGCGCGGCGGGCCGCTCACTGGAGGCGCTGCTGGGCCTGCCGGAGCTGGCGGGGACGTTTTCCTACACCGCCGTGCTGGGCGATGCGGAACCGCAGACGTTCACGGCGCAGGCGAGCCGCTACCGGCAGCTGGGTTTCACCGACTTCAAGATGAAGCTCTCGCGCGACGCCGCGCGCGACCGCGGGCGGATCGAGGAACTCGTGGCGCTGGGCGCGGCGCGGGTCCGGGCGGACGCCAACAACCTTTGGCCGTCGGCCGAGGAAGCGCTCGCGCACCTGCGCCCGCTGGCCCCGCGGCTGTTCGCCGTCGAGGAGCCCATGGCCGCGGGTGACCTCGCCGGCATGGCGGAGCTGGCGGATGCGCTGGGCATCCCGGTGATCCTGGACGAGAGCTGCGCGCGCGCCGGACAGGTCGCGGCGCTGCCGGGTCCGCGCGAGCGCTGGATCGTCAACGTGCGCGTCTCCAAGATGGGCGGGGTGCCTCGCGCGCTGGCCGCGGTGGCCGCGGCGCGCGCGGCCGGGGTCCGCGTGATCGTCGGCGCGCAGGTCGGGGAGACGAGCGTCCTCACGCGGGCCGCGCTCCCGGTCGCCGCGGCGGCGGGGCCCGCGCTGGTTGCCCAGGAGGGCGCGTTCGGGACGCTTCTGCTGGCCCGGGACGTGTGCGATCCGCCGCTCATGCTCGGTGCCGGCGGCCGGCTCGATCCGTCGCCGGCGGCGGGACGCCCCGGCCTCGGCCTCGCCGTGAGGCTTCCTGCCTGACCCGGCCGGGCGCCGCCGGGCGCCTTGAGTCCGGCCGTCAAAAGCTGTATAATTATCCACATCTTACGGCCTCCTGCTGTTTGACTCCCGCGGGGGGCCGTTCTGTTTTTCAACGTCCGAACGGAGGTGTTCCCATGGCCCGACCCCTGTCACCGCAAGAAGCCACCGCCATGATCCTCAGCCATCGCCTGCGCCAGGTGAGCTCGAGCAAGAGCTCGTCCGCCCAGGCCAAGGCCAACAAGGCGCGCCGCGGCCGCCCGGGACGGCCGCCCCGCGCCGCCGAGGACGACACCGGGACCCGCTGAGTCCGGCTCGAGCCGCGCCCTCTCCCGAAGTCAACCGAAAGGAACAGCATGGCCAAGGAAGAACTGATCGAGATGGAAGGCACCGTCGTCGAAGTGCTGCCCAACACGCGCTTCCGGGTGCGGCTGGACAACGACGTCGAGGTGCTGGCCTACGCGTCGGGCAAGATGCGCAAGTTCCGCATCCGCATCACCGAAGGCGACCGCGTGTCGGTGGAGCTTTCGCCCTACGACCTCACCAAGGCGCGCATCAACTTCCGTCACCGCGACGCCGGCGCCTCCCGCCCGGCGGCCTGACGGGCGCTACTGTCCGGACGGCGCGCCCGGGCGGGCGCCGTCCTCGTAGATCAGCGTCGCCTTCTCCTTGCCCGGCTCGCCGCGCCGGGCGCGGATCACCAGCGCCTTGGGCGTCTCCGGCGCGTCGTCGCGCGCCGCCTGCTGCTCCGCTTCCGCGCGCAGGTCCCTGAGCGCGGCCTGGTAGTTCTCGTAGATCTCCGGCGTGAGCTGCCCCGCCGCCTCGGCGGCCAGCATCTCGCGCATCAGCGCCTGGATGCGCGCAGGCGCCGCGACCGAGCGCGTCTTCGGCCCGAAGCTGTCGGGGGCGCGCGCGGCGCGCGCGAACTCCTCCTGCGTCGACACCATCTTCGCGATGCGCACGTTCTCGTAGCGCATGGCGAACGCCAGCGCGTCGTCGCCCCAGTCGTTGCGCATGCGGGTATCAGCGCCGAGGTCGAGCAGCATCCTCGCCGTCTGCTCGTGGCCTTCGCGCGCCGCCATCATCAGCGGCGTCGACGCGTTGGGCGAGCGCGCGTTGATCGCGGCGCCGCGATCGATGAGGTAGCGCGCGACCTGGTCGTGGCCGTTGAACGCCGCGTAGTGAAGCGCCGACCACTTCATGCCGGTGCGGTTGAGGCGCGCGCCGCGCTCCAGCAGCCAGCGCACGGCGGCGAGCTGGCCCTTCCACGCCGCCAGCATCAGCGCCGTCTCGTCCTTCGCGTTCGCGGCGTTGACGTCGGCGCCGCGCGCGACGAACAGCTCCATCATCGGCAGGTTGCCCTCCCAGGCGGCGATCATGAGGCCGGTGCCGATGCGGTCGGCGAGCAGGTCGGGGTCGAGGCCTCGGTCGAGCCAGCCGCGCACGGTCTCGACGTCGCCGCGCTCCACCGTGGCGCCGAAGCGCGCCGGGTCCGGCGGGTAGCCGCCGCGGAAATCCAGGCTGAACGGCAGGCTGAAGCCGCCCGTCGATTCCTGCGCCGTCGCGGTCGCGGACGGGCCCGCGAGCGCCGCGACCGCCAGGACGACGCCCAGCCATTTGCCGCCGGCGGGCGCGTCCGGTTTGCCCTTGCGTTGAGCGCGCATAGGCCGTCATAGTCGAAAATCCATGGCCGATTGTCAAAGGCGGGCGTCCGCCCCGGCGGGCGCCGGGCAGCCGACCCCATGAGCCCGGAAAGCCGAACGCTGACGCTGGCACTCGGCGTGTCCGTCGCGCTGCACGCCGCGGCGCTCATGCTGCTCGACCCGGCGTTCCGCGGGGCGATGGCCACGCTCGACGCGACGATTTCGGTGATCGAGGCGCGGCTCGCGCCGCGCGAGCCGGCTCTCGCCGAGGAGCCGCCCGCGCCGGCGCTGCCGCCGGCTCCGCCCCCGGTGATCAAGGACACGCTCAAGCCGGTGCCCCCGCCGAAGCCGGTCAAGGCGCCCGCGCCGCGCAAGGCCGAGCCGCCGCCTGCTGCCGAGGCGCCGCCGAAACCGAAACCGCCCCCGGAGCCGATGGCGCCGCAGGAACTGGGCGCCACCTACGAGCGGCTGGCGGAGACGCTGCTCTACCCGGAGGAAGCGGTGCGGCGCGGCCTGCAGGGGGAGACGGTGCTGCTGCTGGAGGTCGGCGCGAACGGCCGCATCGAGGCGGCGTCGGTGGCGAGCAGTTCCGGCCACCCGATCCTCGACGAGGCCGCGCTGCGCGCGGTGCGGTTGCTCGGCGCCCTCGGGCCGGCCAGCGCCGGCAAGGCCGTCCTGCTGCCGGTGCGCTTCCAGCTCGAGTGAGCGGCCCGCGCGTTTAGGAAAAACTTAGCATTCGCTTACGCAACATTTACGAACGCCGCGGCGAGCGTCTCCGTATAGTCCGTCCACGCCGATCGCGCGCCGTGCCGGTGCGCGCGGAGCCAGACGAGGGAGAAGGACGGATGAAGACGACAAAGCTTGCGGCGGCGCTCGCGCTGCCGCTGACGATGGCCTGGGCAGGCGTCGCGGCCGCGGGCGATGACGCGGCGACCCGCATGGTCGAGCGCGGCCGCTATCTGGTCCAGATCGGCGCCTGCAACGACTGCCACACGCCGAACTATCTCGAGACCGCGGGCCAGGTCCCCGAGGGGGAGTGGCTGACCGGTCTCGCCACCGGCTTCCAGGGGCCGTGGGGCACCACCTATCCGCCGAACCTGCGGCTCAAGCTGCGCGAGCTGACCGAGGCCGAGTGGCTCGCGCGCGCGCGCACGCCGATGCGCCCGCCGATGCCGTGGTTCAACCTGCGCGACATGAGCGACGACGACCTGCGCGCGCTTTACCGCTACGTGCGCAGCCTGCCGCCCGCGGGCCGGCCGGCGCCGGCGTACATCCCGCCGGGACAGCCCGTGTCGACGCCGTTCTATGTGTTCGTGCCGCAGAATCTGCCGAAGCAGGCCGCCGCCCGCTGACGCGGCGCCGGCTCAGGCGCCGGGTCCCGCCATCTCCTGCAGCTCGAGGGGCCGGCGCACGACCAGCCGGAAGCGGCCGCGGCCGGTCTTCTCGATCGCGACGTCGGGCGAGCGCTCGCGCAGGCGGCGCTCGAGCAGGATCAGCCGCGCCTCCAGGTTCTCCGACACCTCGGGCAGCCGGATCGAGGGATCGACCCGCAGCTCGCGGTTGCTGAACTCCGTGCGGCCGGTGCGCGCGTAGTCGCTCGCGAGCTTCCAGAAGATCGCGCCGGCCACGCCCTTGATCAGGTAGTCGTCGCCGAGGAAGATGCTGTCGTTGCCGGTGAAACGGCGGATGGCGAGCGGCGCGCCCTTGAGCCGGGCCGCGCGGCGTCCGGCGCGGGGCGCCTCGCCCGCGGCGTCCGCCGACTCCCGCAGGCGCGCCATCAGGCTCGCCAGATGCGGCACCAGCGTCATCAGCGCGTCCTCGTCCTGGTAGTCGAAGCGTTGCTGCTCGGCGCTCTCGGCATAAAGCGCCCCGAGCAGCTCGTCGCCGGAAGCGATCGGCACCGCCAGCTGGCTGCACGAGGCGGGCAGGCCCGGCAGCGGAATCTCCTGGTGCAGCAACGCCGCCAGCTCGCCGGCGCGCAGCCGCTCGCGGATCGCGCGCCCGTAGCTGTACTCCTCGGTCATGTGCCCGATGCGGATTGGCGTGCGCTGCGCCGCCGCCACGCCGATCACGCCGTAGCCGAGCGGGATCTCGGCGCCGACGCCGGAGGCCTCGTAGCCGCGGCTCGCCACCGTGTAGAGCGCCTGCGCCACCGGGTCGAACATCAGCACCATCAGGTGCTCCACCCCCAGGAGCTGCTCGAGCGCGGCGAGCGTCTCGTCCAGCAGCGCGCCGAGCTCGGTGCACGCGGCCAGCCGCTCGCTGCAGGCGCGCAGGCCCGAGAGCCGGTAGCGCGGCGGAGGCGGCGGCAGCTCGGCCCCCGGCAGGTGCTCGATGCCCTCCACCCGGTAGATGTCCGAGCCCAGCAGCCGGAACACGCCGGTCATGCCGGTGTGCGACGCGATTGCCGCGAGCTTCGCCTTCATGCTCTCGAACACCGGGCCGGCGGTCTCGGTGCGCAGATAGCGGGCGCGGATGCGGTAGCGCGCCGCCGTCTCGGGCACGTTCACCAGCACGCAGGCGCGCGGATTGACGAGGATGTTCTCGCGCGTTTTGTTGAAGAACTGGTAGGTGAGGGCGACGTGCCCGGCATCGACGTAATGCACCTGCGAAACGTAGGTGACATTGGGCGTGCCGTCGGGCGCGCAGGTCGCTACCTGCGCCGGGATCACGCCCTCGAAGCAGCCGCGGATCATCTCCAGCGTCAGCGTCATGGCTCAGCCCGGGATGCGGGCGCCGGCATTGGGGCCGGGCGTCTGCTGGAACGCCGCCGACGGCGTGAACGCGATCGCCGCCACGTCCTCCGGCGCGTAGGCGAGCAACGTGCGCACGGGCTGAGGGCGGTAGCCGACGCTCACAATGTCCGCGGCCAGCGCGGCCGACTGGGCGGCCATGCGCTCGTGGTCGCCGTCCTCGATCGGCACGACCGAGGCGTCGGTGCCTTTCAGCTGGATCGTGCGATGCGTGCTGGGCTGGCAGAACACCACGGCAATCGCGCCGTTGTCACGCAGGTCCGCCAGCAGCTCGGTGGCCTGCGAGGCGACGAGGAAGACCGTGACGCGCGTGCGATCCGGCGCCACCCGGCAGCCGATGCCGCGCACCAGAGTCGGCGCGTTGTCGCGGTTGCGAGCGCCGACGATGACGGACACGCCCTGCTGGATGAAGGCGGCGTTGGCTTCGGACAGCGAGGGCGGCGTCGAATCGCTGCCGGCGCGCTGCGGCGAGCGGCCGGGGGTCATTGCTTCATCCCGGCGGCGATCGAGTCCGCCAGCAGCTGGCCGATGCAGCGGTAGCCGAAGTCGTTCAGGTGCAGGCCGTCGCGCGTGATGAAGCGCGCGTACGGCATGTGTTCGACCTGAAACCAGTCCCTCATGATGTCGAAGCGCCGGAACAGGCCGACGCCGTTCGCCTGCGCCACCTCCGCCATCGCCGCCAGATAGGCTTCCTCGTTCGGCAGTACAACGACCGCGGGCGCGTATTGCGGCGTCATCAGAATCACGTCGATGCCGCGCGCTTTCAGCCGCTCGACGCCATCGATGAGCTGGCGCTGGAACTCGTCGACGTCGAATGCGCGCAGCGCGGCGTTGGTTCCCACCTGCCAGATCACCAGGTCGGGCGTGTCGGCGAGGACGTCGCGGTTCAACCGCTCGAGCATGGCCGAGACGTCGTCGCCGCCGACGCCCCGGTTCGCCACGCCGATCCGCACGCCCGGCAGCCGGCGGGACAGCGCCCGCAGCATCTCCGCCGGGTAGGAGTCGAGCGCCGAGGTGGCGCCATAGCCCTCAGTCGAAGACGAGCCCAGGGCGATGATCTCCAGCTCCTTGCGCTGCGCCACGGCCGCCCGGCTTGCGGGCAGCGGCGCGCCCAGCCTCAGCAACTCGGGCCGCGCCACGCAGCCGTTGTCGGGACGGGCCGAGCCCGGCAGCGCGGTCAGCAGGCCCGTCAGCACGAGCACGGCGAAGCGGGCGGTCCCGGCGTTCATCGAATTCGGTCCGGCGTCAGGAGACGGAGGCAATCTTGTACCAGCGCGCAATATATGCCGACGCCACCAGGATGGCGATCCCCGCCGCGCTGACGATCGCCTGCGCGAGCACCGTGCCGTCCCAGGCCCCGACGATGACGTGTCCGGTAAAGGAAAGAAGGATCCCGAGGCAAAATACGGGGAGGGGATGCTCGCCGCAGCGCAGCACCGGCTCGACGGCCGCGAGCCTGAGGAAGCGCGCGTCGGCGGGAGCCAGCATCAGGACCACGTAGGCCAAAGCGAGAAAGTGAAGGAGCCGCAGCGGATCCAGCGTGGTCTTGTCGATCGGGTAGAGCCATCGTCCGAGCCAGTCGGGCACCACCGGCGCCAGCCAGTGGATCTGCCACGACAGCGCCACCACCGCGCCGAACAGCAGCATGGCCAATGCCGGCGGCACCAGCCACCGCTTGCGCCGAGCCAGGAAGGCGCGCAAGCGTGCGTCCGTCGCCAGCACGACGCCCGAGAAAAACAGGAACTGCCAGGCGAACGGATCGAAATACCAGGATCGGCCTTCCGGATAGGCCGCCAGGTTCCAGTCGAACGCGCGGGTCGCGAGGTAGAGCGCGGCGGCGGCCGCGAGGGCCGCATGCGGCGCCCGGTGCGCGAGGGGGAATACGAGCGGAAAGGCCGCCAGCAGCACGATGTAGAGCGGAAGCACGTCGAGATTCACCGGCCGGAAGCGCAGCAGCAGCACCTCGATGAGCGCGCGGGCCGGATCCTCGATGAAGCCGAGCAGGTTCATCTCTTCCAGGAATACCGCGTGGCCGGCCCGCTGCGAGACCCAGACGATTTGGGCGCTGAGCACGACGAAAAGCAGGATGTGGGCGGCATAGAGCTGCCAGGCGCGACGCCAGGCCCAGGCCGCCATCCCCAGCCAGCCGCGCCGAGCGTAGGCGCCGCCGTAGGCCAGCGCGGCCGAGTAGCCGGCGATGAAAACGAACGCTTCGCTGGCGTCGCTGAAGCCGAAATTGCGCATTGTCAGCCAGCTGAACACGTTGTCCGGAACGTGATCGAGAAAAATGAACCAGAGCGCGAGCCCGCGAAAAAAATCGAGCCGCCGATCACGCGACTGCGGATCGGTGCTGCGACGCTCGTCTGGCGGGAGTCGGGGCAACGTGGTGCGGGCGGCGGGGGAGGGCCCGCTGTGGTCAGCATTCTACGCCTGCGCGCGGCGCGCGTGGCGCAGCGTGACGGGCGCTAGAGGTAGCGCTCGGCGTCGGCGAACGCGGCCCGCTCGGGCGGCAGGTCGTCGCGCCGGCAGGTGACCAACGCCAGGGCGCGGCGGAAGTCGCGCGCCGCGAGCTCCGCGACGCGGAACGCGTTGACGGGCTCGTCGGTGGCGGGGCCGACGCGGATGCCCATGCGGTTGACGCGCACGTCGATCCACTCGACGGTGAACTGGGCATCGGGCCGGCCCAGGACCTCGGTCACCTCGGCGACGTAGCCGTCGAGCGTGGCGAAGCGCGCCTTCGATGCCGTGGCGTCGGCCGCGCTCCTGGCGATCTGCGCCTCCAGCTCGGCGATCTCGCCGGCGTGGCGCGCGGGGCTTTCCGCCAGCGTCTCGACGTCGGCGCTGCGCGTCTTCAGCCGCCGCAGCCGCGTCGCCAGGCGCGCGTGGCGTTCGTCGGCGTCCCGGCCTTCCGCCTGCAGCGCCTCGATGCGCTCCATCGCGATCTCGAGCAGCCCGCGGAATATACGCACGCCGAGCTCGAGGCGCGTCGCCTGCTCGGTGGCGCCGGGCGCGCCGACACGGTGGTCGCTGAAGCTCACGGTGGTCTGGGGCACGTCCTGCCGCAGCATGCCGCCCTCCAGCGCCACGCCGAGCACGGTGCGCTCGTGGCGCTCCATGCTGAGCACGGCGTAGGCCTCGGCGTCGGCCGGATG
>CAZGTK010000070.1:0-9437 GCA_964528415.1 uncultured Burkholderiales bacterium
CGCCCAGGCGAGCTCGAAGTCGCGGTCCGCCGCCACCGCGCCGCCGGCGAGCGCCACCGTGAAGCCGCCCTCGCGCGGCCGCGCCCGCACGACGTGGGTGGACGAGGCCAGCCGGTCGATCGGGAATCCCGGCTCGAGCTCCACGGTCAGCGTGACGGGATTGAGGTCCGCGGCGCCGCGCGGCACCGGGGGGGTGTTGCGCGCGGCGTCCGGCAGGGCTTGGGTGTTGCCGCCCCCCCCGGGGCCGGCGGCGCCGGCCACGCGCACGGCGCCGGCAACGTAGCGCGGCGCCACCACCAGGGGGAACCGCAGGCGGAACTCCCCCTGGTCGTAGCGCAGCGTCTGCTGGTACTCGATCGCCACGGCGACGGTCTCGCCGGGGCCGATGTTGGCGGCGCTGGTGGTGAAGACGTTGGGCCGCTCCTGCTCGGCGAGCGAGGCCTTGCGACCCTGCGCGCGCGCCTGGTCGTAGGTGCGGCGCGCCTCGCCGCGCTCCTGGATCCGGCCCTCGATCTCGCGGCTGCCGACGCGCAGGTTCAGGCGGTCGACGGCCGCGCCTTCCGGCAGCGGGAACACGTAGACGCCGTCGAGCCACTCGTCGGTCGGGTTGGTGAAGGCCTGCGCGACGCGCACCCGCGCCACCAGGCCGCTCACTTTCATCGTCACATCGGTGCGCACGGCCGGCGCCGGGCGCAGTTCGCCCGTCTGCATGCGCAGCAGCAGCGAGCCCTCGCGCACCTGGCCCGGCGCGGTGGCCGGGCCCAGCTCGGCCGCCTGCGCCGACTGCATCGCCATCAGCAGCACGATCAGCGTGGCGAGCGTGAGGCTGGTCACGAGCCCCGCCAGCACGCTCAGGCCCACGGCCGCCAGCGCGTCCCGCGCGATCAGCGGGGCGACCCGCGGCCCCGCGCTCCGTTTCGGCATGTTCTCCTCCGGTCGGTTCGCGCCGGCGGGACATCCGCCGGCCGCGCAGGGTGGATTAGGCGCCCCGGAGGAGGCAACGGCGGGCCGGAAAAATGCCCGGGCGGCGATGAAATCGGGCAAAAAAATGACGGCTGCGACCGCGCGGCCCGGCCGGCGCGGGAAATGGCTTATAGTTGCCCGCACCATGAGCCGCCGCATCGCCATCGTCGAGGACGAGCCCGCCATCCGCGACAACGTCGCCGACGCGCTCAGGAAGCAGGGCTACGAGGTGCTCGCCTTCCCCGGCCGGCGCGACGCGCTGGCCGCGTTCCGCACCCGCCTGCCGGACATGGCCATCATCGACATCGGCCTCGGCGACGAGCCCGAAGGCGGCTTCGCGCTGTGCCGCGAACTGCGGGCGCTCTCCGCGACGGTGCCGATCATCTTTCTCTCGGCGCGCGACAGCGACTTCGACATCGTCTCGGGGCTGCGGCTCGGCGCCGACGACTACCTGACCAAGGACGTGAGCCTGCCGCACCTGCTGGCGCGCATCGCGGCGCTGTTCCGGCGCAGCGACCTCGCGGAGGCGCCGCCGGCGCAGGACGAGGTGCTCGATCGCGGCCCGCTGTCGCTCGATGTCAAGCGCCTGAGCGCGACCTGGCGCGGCCGGCCGGTGGATCTGACGCTGACCGAGTTCTGGATGGTGCACTCGCTGACGAAGTTTCCCGGCCACGTGAAGAATCGCGACCAGCTGATGACGGACGCGAACCTCGTCGTCGACGAGGGCACCATCACGTCCCACGTGAAGCGCATCCGGCGCAAGTTCCAGGCGGTCGATCCGGCGTTCGACGCGATCGACACCGTCTACGGCATGGGCTACCGCTGGCGCGAGGGCGCGCCGCCGTCATGACCCGCGCGGCGCGGCGCGGCTTCAGCCTGCGCACCCAGGTGCTGCTGCTCTCGGCGGTGCTGCTGGTGATTCCCTGGCTCGGCTACGAGTACGTGACCGAGGTCGAGCAGTTCCTGCGCCGCGGGCAGGAGCAGACGGTGGCGGGGACCGCGCGCGCGGTGGCCACCGCGCTGCACGACCGGCCGCGGCTGTTCCGCGCCGCCGGCGAGGGCGTTCCGGCCGAAGGCGGCGTGGCGGCGCTGCTGTCGGCCGCGCCACGCCTGGACGGCCGCGCCGAGGACTGGCAGCGCGAGCCGGTTGACGTCATCACCGGCAGCCACGGCGAGGCGCAGGACGCCGGCGGCCTGACCTTCTATTCGCTGTTCTACGATTTCCGCGCCGGCCGCTTCGGGCGCCACGTCTACCTGCTGCTGCGCGTGAGCGACGACCGCATCGTGCGGCCGCCGCGGCCGTCGGAGCCGGCGCGCGGCGATCACGTCGTCGTCGAGGCGCGCGCGCTCGACGGCACGCTGCGCCGCTTCCGCCTGAGCGGCACGGTCGGCGGCGCGGTGACCGCGGCGCTGGAGACGCCGCGCGGACTGCAGCCCGAGCCCGACATCGAGGGCGCCTGGCTCTGGGGCGACCACGGTTACACGGTCGAGCTGCGCGCGCCGCTCGCGCTGCTCGGCGATCGCGTGCGCGTTCTCGTCGCCGACGCCGACCAACCCCGCGCCGGCCCGCCGGTCGAGGTGGAGGTGGCGACGCTGCTCACGCCGGACACCGAGATCGACCTCATCGTGAAAGGGCTGGCGCGAGCCAACGCGCGCATCACGGTGCTGGACGCGGCGCACCGCGTCCTGGCCCAGGCCGGCAGCCTGGGCCCGCCGCCGGCGCCGCCGGAGCCGGACGCGGCCTCCGACAGCATGTGGTCGGTGATCGCGGGCGGCCTTGCCCGCTCGCTCGCGGCGCTGATCGCGCCCCGGCGCGCGGCGCCGGGCGCGGCGCGCGACGTCGACGCCCTCGGCGGGCGCGAGGTGGAGTCGGCCTTCTCCGGCATCGCCGCGTCGGGGCGCCGGCCGCTGCCGGGCACCGATCTCGCGGTGGTGCTGGCGGCCGAGCCGGTCTGGCAGGAGGACCGCGTCATGGGGGTGGTGCTGGCGGAGGAGACGACGGAGGGCATCCTGGCCGTGCGCACGCAGGCCCTGTCGCGGCTGACCATCATCACCGCCGCCGTGTTCGTCGTCACCTCGCTGGCGCTGATCCTGTTCGCGCGGCGCATCTCCGGGCGCGTGCGCCGGCTGCGCGACGACGCCGACGCGGCGATCGACCCGCAGGGGCGCGTGCGTGGGCGCATCCGCGCGTCGCGCGAGGGCGACGAGATCGGCGACCTGCGCCGCAGCTTCGCCTCGCTGATCGACCGCCTGCGCCAGTACACGGGCTACCTGGAGCAGATGGCGGGGCGGCTGTCGCACGAGCTGCGCACGCCGATCGCGGTGGTGCGCTCGTCGCTGGACAACCTGAAGGGCCAGCCGCTGTCGGCGGACGCGCAGGTCTACGTCGAGCGCGCCGATCGCGGCGTCGCGCGCCTGTCCACCATCATCACGCGCATGAGCGAGGCGACGCGGCTCGAGCAGGCGCTGGCCGGCGCCGAGCGCGAACGCTTCGACCTGGCGGAGGTCGTGGCGGGCTGCGTCGAGGGCTATCGCGTCGCCTATCCGCAGCGCGCGTTCCTGCTTAAGACGGACGGCCGGGCGTTGCCGGTGCGCGGCGCGCCGGAGCTGATGGCGCAGCTGCTCGACAAGCTGGTGGGCAACGCGGTCGACTTCGCGACGTCGGACACGCCGATCACGGTGCGGCTGGACCGCGACGCCGACGCGGCGCTGCTGCGGGTGCTGAACGAGGGTCCGCGCCTGCCCGCGGAGATGGAGGGACGGCTGTTCGAATCGATGGTGTCGGTGCGCGGCGGCGCGGAGAGCAGCGAGCCCCACCTGGGGCTCGGCCTCTACATCGTGCGACTGATCGCCGAATTCCACGGCGGCACGGCGACGGTGACCAACCGCGAGGACGTCGACGGCGTAGTCGCCACCGTGCGCGTGCCGCTCGCCGCGGAAGCGGCGGGCGGCTGAAGCGGAACGAACCTAGGGCAGGATCTGCCGCGGCGCCGGCGGGTAGCTGGTGATGCCGCGGGCGTCGGCCGCGCCGCGCAGGTCCGCCAGCGCGGGGACTTCGTGCTCGCGCGCGGGGGGATGCTTGCCCGGGGCGTGGAACAGGTTGAGGGCCGCGGCCCGGGCATCGGCTTCAAGGCGGTAAGGTCCGCGGAAAGCCGCGCGCTCGTCGAACTTGCGCCGGATCGTGCCCGGCGCCCAGGTCACGACGTAATACCCCGGTGTCAGCGACTTGCCGTTGTCGCGCCAGTAAACGCGTTCGTAGGATTCCTCGTCCAGCAGGCGAAACTCGCTGATGACGTGGACGATTTCGTAATCGACGGTACGCGCCTCCATGCAATCCTCCTGTGCTCCCCAAGGGATTATGGAAGTGCGGCTGTGGGCGCCAGCCGTTCGTGTTGTTGTCCAGAACGAACCCAAGCCTAGTACGATCTGCCGCGGTAATCCACCTTCACAATGTGGAAAGCGCCGGACCCGCGCGGCGCCCGGTGCATTTCGGGTAAACAAATCAAGATCAATGAATTGCGATCGACGGGCGTCGGCAGGGTGCAGGGCCCGCGGCGTGACATTCCTTAACATTCGGCGCCGGCGGCTCGGTCCGGGCCGCCGGCTGGCTTGGTCACCCGGCGTGCCGGGAAACCGGCGCCCCGCGCGAGCGCCGGCTCACTTGCCCGTGGCGTGCCTGGCGAACGCCTCCAGCGCGCCGCGCATCTTGGCGGGCGCGCCGCCGCACTCGCCCGCGCCGTGGCGGGCGGCGACCCAGACCGGGTCGTTGTAGGCGAGCCAGGTCTGGCCGGACGCGTCCTGCCACGCGAGCGCCTTCAGCGGCAGGTCGATGCCGGCGGTCTGCGCGCACTGCATGAGCGGGGTGCCGCCCTGCGGATTGCCGAAGATGATGAGTTCGGTCGGGCGAAGCTCCTGGCCGATCGACTTCGCGCCGGCCGCGTGGTCGATGCGGGCGAAGATCTTCATGCCCTTCGATTTGGCCACCTCCTCGAAACGGTCCAGCGTCACCTTCGGCGAATGGCCGCTGCGCAGCGTGACGAGGCCGTCGTTGCCGGCGGCCGTGGCGGCGGTGGCGGTGAGCAGCAGGGCGGCGATCAGGGGCGTGCGCATGGGGTCTCCTTGGTCGAGGGGGATCAGCCGGTGTGTCGGCCGCGCCGCCGCGTTCCTTACGTCGACTTTCGCGCGAGCGCGTCCCGCGCGGCGGCGTAGCGCGCGTCGAGGTCCTCGCGATCCTGCGCCGCCGCGACCGCCTCCGCGGCGACCTCGTGCGCGAGACGCGCCTGCCGCGCGAGCGCGTCGCGCATCGATTCCGGGATGTCCTGGCAGGCCACCGATCGGATGCGCTCGAGCACGCGGATCGCCACCGCGGGGCTGCGGCTTGCCGTCTGCCGGATCTGGTTGAACGCGGCGTCCACCACGCCGGCGTAGGTCACCGGGTCGGTGAGCAGTCGCAGCTCGCCGTCCTCGTCGTAGTGATAGGCGTCGGGCAGGCGCCGCCGCGCCAGGTGGGCAAGGGCGCCGCCGAGCCGGTCGACGCACGTGATGGCGGTGAAGGGATCGTTGATCCCGGGCGAGAGCGCGCGCAGCGCCACCTCCACCAGCTGATCGACGGCGAACTCGGGATCCTGGGTGTCGGTGCGCTGGGCTCCGACGATGAACGCGTCGCGGACGGCCGCCGCCGCCTCATCGCCCGCGCGGCTCTCGGGATGCGCGAGGGCGATCGGCTCGCCCTCGACGACGAAGCCGCCGGCGCGAAACAGCGCGTGGATCAGCAGGCCGTTCGCTTTCGCGATCCGGACCAGCGCGTCGCGGTCCACCGCCTGCACGTAGCCCGAGCGCGCGGCCGCGATGCGGCGGCAGTCGCGCTCGAGAGAGTCGGGCAGCTGCGGCCGCTCCGGCTCCTCGCCGTTCTCGCCGTCGGGCAGCGGTTCCGGGAAGCTCGCCGCGAGCGCGGCGTCGAGCCGCCGGCTCACATCGTCGATGATGCGCGGCGCCTGGATGAAGACCGCGACGTGGTGGATGAAATAGATCAGCAGCGCGAAGGTCGTCACGCCGAGGACCAGGCCGAAGGCCACCGCGGCCTGGGGCACGAACGCCTCCGACGGTCCGTCGCGCACCAGGCTCAGCACCACCAGCGCGTAGATGAACGTGCCGATGAAACCGCCCAGCACCACCTGGGTGCCGTTGTGGCGCATGAAGTTGGGCAGCAGGCGGGGGCCGAACTGCTGCGAGGCGGTCGACAGCACCGCGATGGTGATCGAGAACACGACGCCCGCCACCGTGATGGCGCTTCCCGCCAGCGTCGAGAGGATCGTGCGCGCGCCGGTCGCGTTGCTCACGTAGAGCCGGCCGAGCAGCCCGTCGCCGGCGCGCTGGACGTGCGCGTCCACCGAGCCCAGGCCCAGCGCGAGCGCGAGGCCGGCCAGGGAGAGCAGCATCGGCACGAACCAGTAGCTGCTGCGGGCGTTCTCCCAGAAACGGACGATGCGGAGTTTCATGGAGCGCGGCGGAACGGGGAACGGCCCCAGCATACGGCATCGGGCCGGGCCGCGACAGCGCGGACCGTTTTCGCACGGTCGCGACGGGGCGCCGGCGAGCGCCATGGGCTGGCGGTTCGGCCGCCGCGGGCGCGGAAGCACGCGTCGCGCCGATGCGGCGCACGCCGGTTCCCACGGACCGGCGAAGTCGACGACAATGGCGCGGTCCGATGAAGGGAACGGTTCCGGGGAGAGGCCCGCACGCATGCCGGGTGACGCCGCATTCGTCTTTGGTCTGATCGTCGCCGCCGCCGCGCTGCTCGCCAGCGGGCGCGTTCGCTACGACGTCGTCGCGCTGCTCGTGGTTCTCGCGCTGATGTTGAGCGGCGTCCTGTCGGTGGGGGAGGCGCTCGCCGGATTCGGCAGCCCGGTGGTCATCCTGGTGGCGGGACTGCTGGTCGTGGGCGAGATGCTGAGCCGCACCGGCGTCGCCACGGCGATCGGCGACTGGATCCTGAAGCACGGCGGCACCAGCGAGGCGCGGCTGGTGGTCGTGCTGATGCTGGCCGCCGCGGCGCTCGGCGCGGTCATGAGCTCGACCGCCGTCGTCGCGATCTTCATCCCCATCGTGCTGCGCGTGGCGGCGACGGCCAACGTCAACGCGTCGCGCATGCTGATGCCGATGTCCTACGCGGCGCTCATGAGCGGCATGCTCACCCTGATCGCCACGACCCCCAACCTCGTCGTCAGCGAGGAACTGAAAGCCGCCGGCTTCGCCGGTCTCGGCTTCTTCAGCTTCACGCCGATCGGGCTGGCGGTGCTGGCCGTCGGCATCGCCTACATGCTTTTCGCGAGCCGGTTCCTGCCGAAGCGCGCGCCCGAAGCGGGGGCCCACGAGCGCCGGCGCTCGATCGACAGCCTGTGGGAGGACTTCCGCGTCGATCGTGTCTATCGGTCCGTCGAGGTCGGCGCGGGCTCGCCGCTCGCCGGCAGGACGATCGCGCAGACGATGCTCGAGACGCGCTACGGCGTGCGCATCATCGGCCTGCTGCGCGAGACCGGCGGCGAGCAGCGCATCGCGACGCCGGGGCCGCAGACCGAGCTGCACGCCGGCGACGTCGTGCTGGTCGTGGGCCGCCCCGGGGACCTGCGCACGCTCGCCGAGGAGCAGGCGCTCACGCCGCGCGTGGAGTCGCAGCAGGCGCGCCAGCGCTGGCTGTGGGAGCTGGGCGGCGCGGCGGTGATGATCCACCCGGAGTCACGCTTGCTGGGGCGCACGCTGCGCGAAGTCGAGTTCCGCACGCAGCACGGCCTGCACGTGCTGGGGTTCCGGCGCCACCGCGAGCCGCTCGCCGAGTTCCGCGACGAAAAGCTGGCCGCCGCCGACAGCCTGTTCGTGATCGGGCCGTGGTCGCGTCTCCGGCAGCTGCAGTCCATGCAGCACGACTTCGTCGTGCTGGAGGTGCCGGCCGAGCTGGCCGAGGTGGTGCCCGCGTATCGGCGGATGCCGGCGGCGCTCGCGATCCTGGCCGCCATGGTGCTGCTCACGATCCTCGACGTCGCGCCGCTGGTGGCGCTGGTCGTGGTCGCCGCCCTGGCCGCGGTGGCCACCGGCTGCCTGACCATGGAGGACGCGTACGACTCGATCCACTGGAGCAGCCTGGTGCTGGTGGCGGGCATGCTGCCGCTGGCCGACGCGCTCTACCAGACCGGCGCGACGCAGATCGTCGTGGATGCGCTCATGGCGGCCGCCGGCGACGCCGGGCCCCGAGGCATGCTCAGCGTGCTGTTCTTCCTCACCGCCGTCGTCGGCATGTTCTTGCCCAACACGGCCGCGGCGGTGCTCGCCACGCCGGTCGCGATCGTCGCCGCCGAAACGCTGGACGTCTCGCCGTATCCGTTCGCCGTGGCGGTGCTGATCGCGGCCTCCGCCAAGTTCGTCACGCCGGTGTCGACGCCCGTGGTGTCGCTGGTGGTGGAGCCCGGGCGCTACCGCTTCATGGACTTCGTCAAGCTGGGCTTCCCGCTGCTGCTGCTGACCTGGCTGGTGACGCTGTTCGTCACCCCCCTCGTCTTCCCGTTCCGCCCGGGCTGAGCGCGGGCCGCGCTCGCCGGCGCGGCGGGAATCACGCGCTCGTCATGCGCGAGCCCACGGGCGGCGCGCGGCGCAGCGTCTGCAGCACCACGCAGTAGCGCTCGGTCAGCTTGAGGAGCGTCGCGCGCTGCGCCTCGTCGGCGTCGGTATCCACCTCGAACGTGAGCCGGATGTCGCGAAAGCCCACCGGCGCTTCCTTGTCGACGCCCAGCGTGCCGCGAAAGTCGAGGTCGCCCTCGGCGCGGATGCGCGCGTCGCGCAGCGCGATGCCGAGCGCCGTGGCGACGGCGTTCAGGGTCACGCCAGCGCACGCGACCAGCGCCTCGAGCAGCATGTCGCCGGAACAGGCCGCGAGCCCGTTGCCGCCGGTGGCGGGGTGCAGACCCGCCTCCACCAGCCCCTTGCCGGTGGCCACCTTGCAGGTCACGCCCTCGCCCAGCCGGCCTTCCGCGCGCAGGGTGACCACGGCCGCCTCCGGCGCGTCGCGGTACCTGTCCTTGAGCGGCGCCTGCAGCGCGCGCAGTTCGTCAGCGTTCATGGATTGCTCCTTTTGGCGCCGCCGTCACGCGACGTGGCGGAAAACGATGTCCCACACGCCGTGGCCCAGCCTCTGGCCGCGGCGCTCGAACTTGGTGACCGGCCGATACGCCGGCCGCGCGGCGAATCCCGACGCGCTGTTTTCCAGCAGCGGCTCCGCCGCCAGCACCTCCAGCGCGTGCTCGGCATACTCCTGCCAGTCGGTGGCGACGTGCAGGTAGCCGCCGGGCTTCAACCGGGTGGCGAGCAGCGACACGAACGCCGGCCGGATCAGGCGGCGCTTGTGGTGGCGCTTCTTCGGCCAGGGGTCGGGAAAGAACACGTGCACGCCGTCGAGCGTCGAGGGCGCCAGCATGTGCTCGACC
>CAZGTK010000071.1:0-9389 GCA_964528415.1 uncultured Burkholderiales bacterium
ACGACGTCGCGGGTACCGGTACGGATCACGGCCTCGCTCGGCACCGCCAGCGCGACCCGGGCCGGCGCGCGGAAGCGCACCTCCGCGAACATGCCGGGCATGAGCGCCTGCCCCGGGTTGGGCACCACCACCCGCACCCGTACCGTGCGGGTCGCGGTATTGAGGCTGGGATAGACGTAGTCCACGGTCCCGCTGAAGGTACGCCCCGGCAGCGCCGGGGTCGTCGCCTCGGCGCCGATGCCCTCGCGCAGCCAGCCGGCCTGGGACTCCGGCACCTCGGCGACGATCCAGACGCTCGCGAGGTCGACCAGGGTGAACAACGGCAGGCCGACGCTCACCGCCGAGCCCTCGCGCACGCCCAGCTCGGTGACAATCCCCGGCGTCGGCGCGTGCATCGCCACGCGCGCGCGCGCCTCGCCGTCGGCGTCGAGCGCGCGGATCTGCCCCTCGCTCATGCCCAGCAGTTGCAGGCGCGTGCGCGCCGCAGCCGCCAGGGCCCCCGCCTCGCCGGCCCCCAGCTGCCGCGCCAGCAGGTACTCCTGCTGCGAAGCGTACAGCTCGGGCGCGTAGACTTCCGCCAGCAGCTGGCCGGCGCGCACCGGGTCGCTCGCCGCGCGCACCGCCAGGCGCTCGACCCACCCGGCAACGCGCGACTGCACGACGTGCACGCGGCGCTCGTCGATGCCGACCACGGCGGCCGCGCGGGCTTCGTGGACGAACCCCAGCGACTCCACCGGCGCCGTGCGCACGCCGAAGCTATGCTTCACCGCCGCGCTGACCGCGACGCCGCCCGCGCCGGCCTCGTCGGCGTAGACCGGCACCAGGTCCATGTCCATGAAGGGCGAGCGGCCGGGCTTGTCGAACTTGTGCTGGGGAACCATGGGGTCGTGCCAATAGAGCACCTTGCGGTCGGACTGCGGGGCAGCGGCAACCGCGTGCGGGGCCTGCGTGTGGCCGCGGCCCAGCGTGTAGCCGCCGGCGGCGGCGATGGCCGCCAAGGCGACGGCGGCGACGGCGTGCGGGGTTTTCATGGCGCCTCCATGGCGAAATAGGCGATGCGGCTGCGCGCCTTGGCGCGCTCGGCCTGCAGCAGGACGGTTTCGATGCGAACTTCGTTTTCCATCTGTTGCGCTTCCAGCACGCGGGCAAAGCCTCCGGCGCCCGCGCCGTACGCCGCCCGGGTGAGCGCGACGCGTTCCCTTGCCTTCGGCAGCACGCTTTCCGCATAGGCGTCGAGGCGCCGCTGCGCCGAATCGTGGTCGGCCCGCGCCGCCGCCAGCTCCGCCTCCAGCTGGCGCAGGCGGTCGGCACGCTCGTGCTGCGCGCCCTCGACCCGCTGCGCCATCGCCGCGGTGCGCCGGTCCTGGCGGCGGGCCGTATCGATGGGCAGGTCGATCGCCACCACGACGCTCAGCATGTCCGCGCGGCTGATGCGCTGGCCGTAACCGACTTCGACGTTGACGTCGGGACGCCGCTGCGAGTCGGCCAGGCGCAGCTCCGACTCGGCCGCGGCGACGCGGCTGTCCTGCATGCGCAGCAGGGGGTGCCGCTCCAGGGTCTCGCGGGCGACGCCCGGCGGCGCCGCGACGGGAAGATCGCCCGCCGGCTCCCGGTTCGCCTCGGCGCCAATCCATCGGGCGAGCCGTGCCCGGGCCTGCGCCAGCGTGCCGTCGGCCTCTCTCTGGCGGGCGGCGATGCGGCCTTCGGCGACCGCCAGCGCGGCGGCGTCGGCGGCGTCGCCGCCGCCGCTGCGGTAGCGGATCAGCTGCGCCTCGCGCGCCGCTGCGGCATCGACGCCCAGTTCGCGCAGCAGATCGCGCACCAGCATCGCGCTGCGGGCGTCGATCCAAGCGAGCGCGGCGTCGCGGCGGATCTGGCGCGCCAGCGCCTCGTGTTCCATGCGGCTCGCCTCGGCGTCCGCGAGCGCCGCTTCGGCGCGGTGGCGGCGCTTTTCCTCGCGCACGAAGTCCTGGCTGATGCCGACGAACTTCATGGTCATGTCGTCGCGGGAGAAGCTCCAGGCGTCCGAGCCGGTGACCGGCAGGTTCTGGACGCCCAGCATGAGCTTGGGATCGGGCAATTCCCGCTCCGCGGCGGCCGCTTCACCGGCGGCCGCGGCTTCCGCCGCCAGGCGCTGCAGCTGCGGCTGCTGCTCCAGGGCGAGGCGCAGCGATTCGTCGAAAGTAAGCGGCGGGCCGGCCGCGATGGCGCCGCCGCCGAAGGCGAGCGCCAGCGCGATGGCGAGCGCGGCGCGGACAGGAATGGTCATGGCTGCTCCTGACAGGTGGAGGGCGATCGGCGGGCGGACCCCGGCGCGGGGTCCGCTGCCCCGGCGTCAGCGGGCGCGCTTGTCGATGCGCGTCACCACGTAATCGCGGCCGCGCTGCTCGAAGACGAACTCCACCTGGTCGCCGGGCTTCACGCCGTGCGCCACGGCAGGGTCGGCAAGCTTGAAATCCATTGTCATGGCGGGCCAGCGGATGCTGGGCACCGGATCGTGCTTGAGGTTGATCTTGCCGGCGGCGGCATCGACCTTGTTGACGGTCCCCTGGGCCTTGTGGGCGGCAGCCTGCGCGAGGCGGACCGGCAAGCGCCGCGGCGAGGATAATGCGGATCATGATCGCTCCTTTGCTTTGACACGGGTGCACGCGCACTGCCTGGCCCGGCAGCGGCGCGCAGGGGCGCCGTCCGCGAGCCGACGCGGCAGTGGAATCAGGACGGGGCGCAAGCGCCGCCGGGGGAGCGGTCAGCCGAGCGGAGGTCGGCGCGGCAGGTCGGGGATGAAGCTTTCGGGGGACGCGGCGGCGAGCGCGGGGAGACGGCCGTTGCGGGGAAACGGAGTCTTTCCGGCTACCGTTGCGGCGGGGCTCGCCGCGAGATGGCACGCCGCGCAGTCGTTGCACGGGGTGCCGTCGGGCGCTTCGTGGCAGGGAGCCGTTTCGGGGGCCGAGGAGTCAACCGCGGCGCCGCTGGCGTCGGCAGGCGGGGTCGCCACCGCAACCGCTGCCGCCTCGGCGTCGGCGGCATAGCCCAGGACGAGTGCCGTGGTGGCGCTCACGGGGTGCGCGATCAGCAGCAGATACAGCAGCCAGCGGACAAATCGCTTTTGCATGGATTGCTTCAAGGCCGGCGGATTATACCCCGCGGCGGCGTTAAGAAACCGCGCTCCGCGTTGCCCGAGAAGTTCGCCTGGTCCACGACGGCCCGGAGGCCCGGCGTCAATCGCGGGCGCGACGCGGTGCGCCACGGCAATAATTCTGCCCCGGCGCAGATGCGTGCAATTGATCTAGGTCAACCGCCGGCGCTGGGCGGCGACAGAGTCGCCGGTTGCCGACGATTGTTGCGCGAAGCGGGCAGGATGCGAGCGTCATGGCTTACCCGAAGCGGCAGTTGCGCATCATGCCCCCATCCTCGTGCTCCAGATTGTGGCAGTGGTACATGAACAGCCCCGGCTCGGTGGGTGCCATCAGTACGCGCACGCGTTCGCCGGCAAAGATCAGGAACGTGTCCTTATGACCGGCGTCCACCAACCCGTGGCGCAGCTCCGCCGGTACCGGGCCGCGGCGCTCCAGGACGCGAAACCGCACGCCGTGGACGTGCATCGGATGCGGCATCGGCATGCCGCCGCCGTCGTTCGCGAACGTCCATACGGTGCCTTCGTCCACGGGAAGCCGCTCGTCGTCGGCGACCGACGTCATTTCGAACCGGCGCCCGTTGAGCGAGCCTTGCATGTGGCGAAACGCGAGCTGGGTGTAAATCGCGTGCTTTCCCTCGCGCACTTCCGAAGTCGGCTCGGGCAGGCGGAGTGTTGCGCCGCGCACGCGTGCTTCGAATGAGACTGTGAAGCGGGCTACCAAAAGCTCCTCGCCCTGGCCGGGACCCATCATGCCGCCGCCCATCATCCCGCCCATGCCGCGGCCCATCATGCCTCCCATCATGCGGCCCATCATCCCGTCCATGCCGCGGCCCATCATTCCGCCCGACATGCCGCCGGAGCCTCCGCCCATCATGCCGTCCATCATGCCCATGCCGGAAAACATCTGGCTCAGCAGGGCGATTTCCGCGCCGGGGCGGCGCTCGCCGAAATCCTCCAGCAGCTCGACGCGCTCGAACGGCGCCAGCACCACGTAGGGGCGGGTCTGCACGCCTTCCGCGGCAGAGAGCAGGCCGTTGTCGGTGGCGATCACCTGCATCGGGCGGCCGTCGGACCAGGCGAGCTTGTAGATGCGGGCGTTGGATACGTTGGCGAGGCGCAGCCGGTAAGGTCGCGGCGAGACCTTGAACGCCGCATCGGGCGTGCCGTTCACGAGCACCGTGTCGCCCAGCACGCCGTTCATGTCGTCCATCATCATCCGCTTGAACACGAGCTGGTTGTCCCGGCCGACCCGGCGATCCTGAATGACAAGGCTCAGTTCGTGCTCAGGCGCGGGAAGGCCGTAGGCCTGCTCCCGCGGTTCCCGCACGATCAACAGCCCCGCAAGGCCGTAGTACACCTGCTTGCCGGTGAGCCCGTGAGGATGAGGGTGGTAGAGATAGGTCCCCGCCGGATTTCGCACAGCGAAGTCGTAGACGTATTCGTCCCCGGAATCGACGGCAAGATGCGGATGGCCGTCGGCTTCTTCCGCCACGATCATCCCGTGCCAGTGAATGATACTCGGGTCGCCCGTGCGATTCACGAAGTGGATGCGCACCCGCTCGCCGGGTCTGAGCTCCAGCGTGGGGCCCAGATAGCTCGAAGCGGGACGTATCGCGTCCCGCCGCCCTTTGAGCACCTCCGCGCGATAGCACAACACCCTGGTGTCGGGCCCGGACCAGATCGGCTCACGGTCCGGCGCCGCCGTTATCCGCAGCACCAGGTCGGGTTCCCCGCCGGCGAAGGTGCGTCTTATGACGCCCGGTATCGCCAGGGAGGCCGCGGAAGTGGCCGTGGTCAATAAAAATCTGCGTCGCGTCCACATGACACGTTTCTCCTTGCGTTATTCAGACGCCGGGCCCCCGTGGGTGAGGCGCCTTCGCTGCCGGCGACACCGGCGCATTGCGAGCCATCCGATCCCAAGAAACGCGAAGCTCGCACCCAACACGGTCTGAACGAAGATTTCGCCCGGCCAGGGCGACCCGGGCTCGGGCGCGCGGGCGGCAATGGGTGGGGTCACGTCCGCGGTTGCGCCGGCACCATGGTGGTCGGAGTAAAGCAGCGTGTTGACAAAGGTGGTCACGCGCAGCGGCTGGACCTTGAGGCCGTGAAAGCGGGCCCGCAGGATTCCCTCCTGATCGATGACGTGGGTGACCACACCGTGCATCTGCACACTCTCCGCTGCCTGGGTGAACTCCAGCCCGTAGGCTTTGGCAAGCTGAATCCCGGCCTCGGGCGTTCCAGCGCCCCGGTACGGGAACATCCAGTTGGCCGGATCGAGGCCGTGGGCCTTGCCATGGGCGCGCAGGAGCTGCGCCGTGGCCGCGCCATCCTCGGTGTCGGTGGCAACCGTAATGAACTGCACCTGCTCGTGCATCGGCGTGGCGTTGACCTGTCCCTGGATCCTGGCGATCAGCTCGCTGTGCAACGGGCAGACGTCGGTGCAGCGGGCGTAGATGATGGTGAGGATCACCACCTTTCCGCGGAAATCGGCGAGCGCGACTTTCCGGCCGTCCGGGTCCTCCAGGGCAACGCCCGCCGCTTCCCGGTCCGCCAGTTGAAGGTACGGCTCCTTTTCGCGCAGTTCCCTCAGCACTTCTTCGGGGGAGTGGGCACGAACCGAAAAGACGACCAAGAGCCCAACGCTCAGAAGGAGCGATGGGATAATTCGAGTCACTTTGCCAGCCTGAATGGGCGGCGGTATGGCCATTGCCGGTATCTCCTGTTCAAGATCCCTCATCGGCCGCCCGCGCCGAGGTGACGGCGCACAAGACCGACGGCCGCCGGACCGTCCCACTCGGCCGGTCCCGCCATGCGGCCGATCTCGCGCCCCTGCCGGTCGATCAGCAGCGTCGTCGGAATGCCGATGGCGCCCAGCGCAACGGCCGCGTCGCCGGTCGCGTCCACGTAGACCCGCAGCGCCTCGATCCCGATGTCGTCGTAAAAGCTCTTCACGGCGAACGCGCCGCCGCGGTCGATTGACAGCGCCAGCACTTCGAACTCCGCGCCGCCCAGCTGCTTCTGCAGCCGGTCCAGCGTCGGCATTTCCTGGCGGCACGGCGGACACCAGGTGGCCCAGAGGTTGAGCAGGACCACCCGGCCGCGGAAATCCGAGAGAGACATTGCGCGCCCTTCACCGTCGCGGAAGCGCACGTCGGGTAGCGGGCGCGGCGCCGCGTGCTCGGTGAAACGGAACCAGGTCGGCGCCGCATCCGCGCTCGGCCACAGGTTCTTCGACCCGGCCAGTTCGCGGTGGATTCCTTGGACCGAAACGGCGAGCACGGCGACTCCCAGCAGCCCCAGCGCGGTTCGATTCACTCGCGTGCCGCTCCGGTGGCCGGGCTGCCGGACCCGCGCAGCCGCTCGATCAGGGGCAGCAGCTTGTTCTGCAGGACCTCGGGCGTCAGCGGGCCGATGTGCTTGAAGCCGATGCGCCCATCCCGGTCGACGACGAACGTTTCGGGAACGCCGTAGACGCCCCAGTCGATGCCGACGCGGCCGTCGAGGTCGGCGCCGGTGCGCGTGTAGGGGTCGCCCAGTTCCGCCAGCCAGCGCGATGCTTCGTCGGGCTTGTCCTTGTAGTTGAGACCGTGGATGGGAACCGTTCCCTTGCGGGCGAGTTCGATCAGCAGCGGATGCTCCACGCGGCAGGCGGCGCACCAGGAGGCGAAGACGTTGACCAGCGACACCTCTCCCCGCAGATCCCGATCCGACAAGCCGAGGGTGCGTCCCTGGACCGGCGGCAGCGCGAACGCCGGCACCGGTTTGCCGATCAGCGGAGAGGGGACCTCGCGCGGGTTGAGCGTGAGACCGACGCCGAGGAATCCGGCCAGCACGGCGAAGATGCCCAGGGGAACGATGAAGGGCAGCACGCGGACGCGGCGAGGTGCGGGGGAGGTGTCGAGACCGTTCATGGCAACCCTTCCGCCATCAATCGCTCACGGGCAGCCGCCGGAGATGAAGGCCGACATCTCCCGCGGCTGGGCGAACACAATCTGGGCGCGATCCCCCATCATCCCCTGGCCCACCATCACCGGCTCGCCCGGACGCGGACCCTGGTCCGAGGAGTCGGTCTTGAAGCGCAGGTTGAATTCCCAGTAGGGGGCGGTGCGGCCGTCGCCGGTGGTGACGTAATAGGTGTCGCCGCAGTGGCGGATCCCCCGCACACGGCTCGCAGCCGGCGCGTTCTTGAGGTCGGCGAGACGCGGCGAGCGCATCATCCCGCCGCCGTCACCCGAGCCCGCTGTCCGCCCCTCGGCCGCCGCCCGCAGATAGGCGATCAGGTCGGCGCGGACGTCCGCGTCGGCAATCCCGCGAAACGTCATCAGGTTGCCGGGCACCAGCGCCGCGGGGTTGCGGAGCCAGGCATCCAGCGCGTCCGCGTCCCAGGTCACGCCGGAGGCGCGAAGCGCTTCGGAATAGCGCCCGAAGCCCTCGACGGTCGCGGCCTTGCGCCCGAACACCATGGCCAGGCTGGGACCGGTGAGGTGCCGGCCGGGCTCCATCGAATGGCACGCCGCGCAGGCGCGAAAGGCTTGCGCGCCGCGGCCGGCGTCGCCTGCCGCGTCCGCCGCGCCGGGGGCGGCCGCGGCGAAGGCGAAGAGCAAGCCCGGCGTGGCGCTCCAGATTGCCGGGAGCAGGCGGCCGCTGCGAGGTGCCGGCGGTCCGGGCGCTTTGCCCGGCGCGTGCTTCCGTGCCGCGCGGCGCGCGAGCCACAGCGACAGCGCCGGCACCACCAGCCATTGCAGCAGCGGGGAGGCGCCGACGCCGGCGGGGGACAGCACCGGCATCCAGTCGGAATAGGTCCACGCTTCCCGCACGCTGGTGTTGAGCCATTCGCTGAACGCCGTGTAGCCCACGCCCAGGGCGATGGCGACGGCGGCGATGGACCGCCAGCGCCAGTCGGCCAAGCGCCCGGCGCGGGTCGCGATCAGGGCCAGGAGCAAGGCGGCAAGGCCGATCAGCACGTCGCCGGCGGTGCAGTGCGCCACCGCGAAGGCGATCTCCGCCGGCGCGCCCTCGGCCCAGAGCGTGTAGAGCGGGAGATGCAGCACTTCCCAGGCCAGGCTGAGTCCCGCCAGGAACGGGGTGTAGCGCAGCGCCACGAAGCGCCAGGCGGCCCTGTCGTGGTACCAGCGAGCAAAGCCGCTCGTGCCGTGTTCGGCCGAGGCTGTCATTTGTCCTCCTGCTGAAGGGATTCGCGCCGCCATTGGCGCACCTTGGGCGACCAGCGGCTCTCGATGTAGGCAAGAACGGCGCGGATTTCGTCGTCGGTGAGCACCTCCTTGAATGCCGGCATGTCGCTCTCGTAGCCCGCGGGCGCGTAAGGCGGCACGACCCCGTGTTTCACGATGCCGAAAAGCACGCGCTCGGGGTGATACCAGGTATGGCCGCCGTCGTCGTGGGGTGGCGCGGGCATGCGCCCGCTGGGCAGCCGCTCGCGCCAGTTGGGCTGGCCCTCCAGGTTCGCGCCGTGGCACGCGGCGCAATGGGCGGCATAGACGGCCTTGCCGCGGGTGACGACCGCCGGGTCGGCGGCGGGTGCGGGGGGCGCCGGCCGGCTGCGCCAGTAACCGTAGCCGGCCAGCGCGGCGGCTAGCGCGATCACCGCGGCGGCGATTGCGCGGGCGACGCCGGGCGCGAGCGGCGTTGGGCGCTGGTCACTCACGGCGCACTCCGGCCAGCGGGCACCGGTCCGGTCCGCGACGCGCGACGGGTGGCATGCGCCTCTGCGGCATCGGGTTCACTACGGACCGTCGGTTCGGATGGATGGCAAGGCATGGTGCAAGTCTCCCCGGCGATTCCATGGCGTCCCGGCGCATGGAGACGTCGGAACGGAGTACGGCAGGAGGACGGTGTCGCGCGGGCTGCTCGAAGCGGGCCCCGCGGTGATGCGGAAACCCTCGCGGCGGCGCGACCGCCGGGGCTAACTGATGAAGCGGCGGAAAAGGATAGCCGCGGGAATCGGCAGCGCCGCTTCCCATGGCGCAGCGAGCGCCAGCGTTCGGGCGGCGGGTGCCGCCGGCAGCACGAGGCCGGGCGTGCCGATCGGAGCGGCCGCCTCGATCGGAGCCGCGTCCGCGGCTTTCGCCGGTGCCGTGTCCCACGCGGCAGAAACGCAATCGATGCGCTCGGCTGGGCGGTCGCAGCACGCATCGTGCGAAGGAGGCGCAGACACCATCCCGGCGCAGCCGGTCATCGCGGCGGCCTGCGTCCCCGGCAGGGAGGGGCACAGGGGCCCGGCGAGGGCGGCTTG
>CAZGTK010000072.1:0-9368 GCA_964528415.1 uncultured Burkholderiales bacterium
CGCCGTGTTCCAGCTGTCCTTCGCCGCCATCACCCCGGCGCTGATCGTCGGCGCATTCGCCGAGCGCATGAAGTTCTCGGCGGTGCTGTGGTTCATGACGCTGTGGCTGATCCTGTGCTACGCGCCGATGGCCCACATGGTGTGGGGCGGCGGCTGGATCGCCGGCATGGGCGCCATCGACTTCGCGGGCGGCACCGTGGTGCACATCAACGCCGGTATCGCCGGCCTGGTGGCGGCCATCGTGCTCGGCAAGCGCAAGGGCTACGGCACCATGGCGATGCCGCCGCACAACCTGACGTTCACGCTGATCGGCGCCGCCCTGCTGTGGGTGGGCTGGTTCGGCTTCAACGTCGGCAGCGCGCTGGCCGCCAACGGCAGCGCCGCGCTGGTGATGGTGAACACGCAGCTCGCCACGGCAGCGGCGGTGCTGGGCTGGCTGTTCATCGAGTGGATGGCCAAGGGCAAGCCGAGCCTGCTCGGCGCAGCCTCGGGCGCCATTGCCGGCCTGGTGGCGATCACCCCGGCCTGCGGCCACGCCGGACCGATGGGCGCCATCGTCCTCGGCTTCGTCGCCGGCGTCATCAGCTTCTGGGCAGTCACCAGCCTGAAGAAGTCGCTGGGCTATGACGACTCGCTCGACGTGTTCGGCGTCCACGGTGTGGCCGGCATCATCGGCGCGGTGGGCATCGGCATCCTCGCTTCGCCCGGCCTGGGCGGCGCGGGCTACGCCGAGGGCGTCAGCATGGGCGGCCAGGTGGTCACGCAGATCATCAGCGTGGTCTTCACCCTGGTCTACACCGGCGTGGTCAGCTTCATCCTGCTCAAGATCATCGGCGGGATCGTGGGCCTGCGCGTCACGGACGAGGAAGAGACCCAGGGTCTCGACGTCTCCGAGCATGGCGAGAGCGCCTACAACTGATTTACCTCTCCTCCTCTGAAACTCAAGGGCGCCCGCGGGCGCCCTTTTTTTCCGGGGTGAGCGCTGCCGCGATTCGCAAATTTGTTGCCGGCGTGGCGCGAAAGCCGCGCGGACTTCTTTATAATCCCGCGCGGCGCGCGTTGCTGCGTTGGTCAAAACCATACGACGAAAGGTGTTTTAGATGCTGACTCATTACATTCTCATGCTGGCTCCCGTCCTCCTCATGTTCGGCGGCGTGTGGTTCGCGCTGCATCCCTGGATCGAGCAGAAGGCGAACTTCGACGAGCGCACGCTCGCCGCGAAGGCCGCGCTCGAAGGCGAGGGCGCGCTGCGCAAGGCGGCCTGAGCCGGCGCAGCTGCCCGACGGGCAGCATGACGACGGGCGCCCTTGGGCGCCCGTTTTCTTTTGTCCGAAGCCCCCAGGAAATTTGCGGATATCGCGCGCGAACTTCGGCACGCCCGCCCCGCCTAACGGTCGGTGCGCTCGCCGCGCCAGCCCCAATAACCACGAGAACGGAGTTGGCTCATGCTCACGAATTTCATGCTGATCGCCCTGCCCATCCTGATGGCCTTCGGCGGCGTCTGGTTCGCGCTGTCGCCGTGGGAGCAGCAACGGGCGATGGATGCGAAGCGCTGGCGCGAGGCGGGACTGGTTCCGCCGGGCGAGCAGGCGCCCGCCGCGGCAGCCGGCGGCTCCGCGTGGCAGGAGCGCAAGGCGGCGTAGCCGACTTCGAGGGCGGGCGGGCCTCGTCGCCCGTCCCGCTTCGTTTCCCCGTCCGCCTTGGAGGGGCATCGATGAACCGATTGATGGCGCTCGCCGTCGCGCTCGTGATGGCCGGCGGCGCATGGGCCGGCGATGCCGGCATCCTCAAGAAGCAGAGCCGCTATTCGGTCGACGAGACGGTCGAGCGCCTCGAGGCCGCCGCGCGCGCCAAGGGGATGAAGGTCTTCCCGCGCTTCGACCACGCCGCCGCGGCCAAGGAGTTCGGGCTGGAGCTGCGCCCCACGGTGGTGGTGTCCTTCGGCAATCCCAAGTACGGCACCCGGTTCATGGCGCGGGAGCCTGTGGCAGGCATCGACTTTCCGCCCAAGGCCGTCGTCTACCAGGACGCCGGCGGCCGGGTTTGGCTGGCCTACAACAGCTCCGAATACCTCTACGAGGTCATCTTCAGGCGTCACGGCCTGGACTATCCGCCGGGCGACGTCGAGTTCTACCGCAAGGTGCTCGACGAAGTGACCGACCAGGCCGTGAAGTAACGCCCCGCGCGGTCGCGGTTCGGCGGGCCGCCCCCCGGAGTTTCCTCCGCCAAGGTGCGGACGGGTTATCATTTGCCGCTGCGCCGGACGCCGTGCCGGCGCCGCGCAGCAACAAAACCAAAGACCCAGAGGAGACTCGCCATGATGTCCAGCGTGAAGGCAGCCGCCGCTGCCATCCTCACCGCCGCCCTCCTCGCCGCCGTTCCGGCCAGCGCGCTCGCGTGGGAAATGCAGTGGTTCGGCCAGTCCGCGTTCAAGATCACGACGCCGGGCGGCAAGGTGATCGTCATCGACCCCTTCATCACCGGGAACCCGAAGACTCCCGACGAACACAAGGATCTCGCCAAGCTCGGCAAGGTCGACCTGATCCTGGTGACCCACGGACACGGCGACCACATCGGCGACACGCCGAAGCTCGCGCAGATGACCGGCGCCAAGGTGGCGCTCAACGCCGACATGGGCCACACCTTCGATGCGCTCGGCATGGTGCCGGCGAACCAGATGATCCGGTTCAACAAGAGCGGGCCGATCAAGCCCCTGGAGGGCATCACGGTCACCATGGTGCGCGCCGAGCACAGCTCGGAGGTCGTCCACACGGATCCCCAGACCAAGGCGAAGAGCGTGCACCCGGGCGGCGAGCCGGCCGGCTACATCATCGAGCTCGAGAACGGCTACAAGATCTATCACGCGGGCGACACCGGCGTGTTCGCCGACATGAAGTTCATCGCCGAGTACTACAAGCCGGACCTCGCGCTGCTGCCGATCGGCGGGCACTTCACCATGGACCCGGTGCACGCGGCTTACGCCGTGAGGGAGCTGCTGAAGACGAAGAATGTCGTGCCCATGCACTACGGCACCTTCCCGCCGCTCAAGGGCACGCCGGAAGAGTTCAAGAAGGCGCTGGGCGACTTCCCGACCAACGTCATCGTCATGACGCCAGGCGAGACGAAACGCTTCTGACCCGCCCACGGCCGTGGCGATGACCGACCCGGCGGGCGTCGCGCCGACGCCGCCCGAGCGCGCCGTGCCGCGGCGCGCGTGGCTTGTCCTCGCGGCACTGGGCGCCGGAACCCTGGGCCTCGCGCTCGCGTACGGGCCGCGCAGCTGCGAGGGCGGGTTGGAAGTCTATCTGCTGGGGGGGCTGGCGGCGGTCGTCGCGGCATTCGCCGTCCCTGTCGTCGCGGCGCGACTCGCCCTCTGGAAGCGTCTCGCCGCGGGCGCCGGCTTCGCGGTCACCATCCTGGCGGTCTGGGTCGCCGGCTGGAACCTCGGCGGCTTCCGGTTGCTGTGCCGACTTTTCTGAGGCTCGCATGACGACACAACTCGATCGGGGAGAAGCATTCCGCGCGCTGCACGAGCGCCCCGGCATCTTCGCCATCCCGAACCCGTGGAACGCCGGGTCGGCGCGCATGCTCGCCGCGCTCGGCTTCGAGGCGCTCGCCACCACCAGCGCCGGCTTCGCCTTCTCGATCGGCAAGCCGGACGTCGAGGGCGCGGTCACGCGCGAGGAGACCCTGGCCAACGCGCGCGAGATCGTCGAGGCAACGCCGCTGCCGGTCTCGGCCGACCTCGAGAACGGATTCGGCGACGAGCCCGAGGCCTGCGCCGAAACCATCCGTCTCGCGGCCGCGGCCGGTTTGGTCGGCGGCTCCATCGAGGACGCCATCGGCCGCGCCGCCGACCCGATCTACCCGTTCGACCACGCCGTCGAGCGCGTCAAGGCGGCCGTCGCCGCGGCGCGCGCGCTGCCGTTTCCGTTCACGCTGACCGCGCGCGCCGAGAATTTCCTCAACAAGCGGCCCGACCTGCCGGACACGATCCGCCGGCTGCAGGCCTTCGCGGAGGCCGGCGCCGACGTGCTCTACGCGCCGGGGCTCAAGACCGCGGAAGACATCGGCGCGGTCGTGCGCGCCGTCGCGCCGAAGCCGGTCAACGTCGTGATGGGATTGGCGGGAGCCGCATTCTCGCTCGCCGAACTGGAGCAGCTCGGCGTCAAGCGCGTTTCGGTCGGCTCGGCGTTCGCGCGCGCTGCCTACGGCGCGTTTCTGCGCGCCGCGCGCGAGGTCAAGGACCAGGGTACCTTCACCTTTGCCGGCGACGCCGTGCCTTACGCCGAGATCAACGCGCTGTTCAAGCGTTAGCCGCGCTGACGGCGCCTTCGGCCGACGGCCGGTCGTGCGGTCGATGTCCGGTTCGCTGCGTCGCGCCGGGAACTCCGCCGTGCGAGGATCGCGGCGGTCGGTCAGCGATCGCGGCGGCGGTTCCGCCGAGTCAAGGAGATCATGCGATGCCGTGGCTTGTCCTGTTTCTCGCCGGCCTGTTCGAGGTGATCTGGGCCGTCGGCCTCAAGTACACCGAGGGCTTCACGAAGCTCTGGCCCAGCGTCGGCACCGTCGCCGCCATGCTCGTGAGCTTCTGGCTGCTCGCCGTCGCGATGAAGAGCCTGCCGCTCGGAACGGCCTACGCGGTGTGGACCGGCATCGGCACCGTGGGCACCGTGATTCTCGGCATCGTGCTGCTGGGGGAGTCGGCCTCGCTCGTGCGGCTGGGGTGCATCGGCCTGATCCTCGCCGGCATCGTCGGGCTCAAGGTCACGGCGGGCTCCGCGTAGCATCCGCCGCGGAAACGAATCGCGGCGGCCGGCGGTCGTACCCAAGGGCCCGCCCGCGGCGGGCGCCTGCGTGACATCGGCCCGCTTTCATGCCCGGCATCCTGTTCGACCTCGACGGCGTGTTCTATGTCGGCGGCAGCCCCGTTCCCGGGGCGGCCGAGGCGCTGGCGTGGGTGCGCGCGCGCGGGATTGCGCACTGCTTCCTGACCAACACCACCTCGCGGCCGCGCAGCGCGCTCACGGAGAAGCTCGCCGGCATCGGCATCACGGTCGACGCCGAGGACATCCTGACCCCGCCGGTGGCGGCCGTGCGCTGGATCGCGGAAAACGTGACGGGTGACGTCGCCCTGTTCGTGCCGGAGGCCACGCGCGCGGACTTCGCCGAGCTGCCGGTGAGCGACGACCCCGACGCGGCGGTCGGCGCGGTGATCGTCGGCGACCTCGGCGAGAAGTGGGATTTCTTCGTGCTCAACCGCGCGTTCCGCCTGCTGATGCGCGAGCCGCGGCCCGCGCTGATCGCCCTCGGCATGACGCGCTACTGGAAGGCACCCGACGGCCTGCGGCTCGACACGGCGCCGTTCGTGATGGCGCTCGCGCACGCAGCGGGCGTCGAGCCGGTGGTGCTGGGCAAGCCGGCGCCGGCGTTTTTCGAGGTGGCGCTCGGCATGATCGGCTGCGCGGCGGCCGACGCCGTCATGGTGGGCGACGACATCAGGAGCGACATCGGCGGCGCGCAGGACGCCGGGATTCGTGGCATCCTCGTCAAAACCGGCAAGTTCCAGCCGGCCGACCTCGATGCGGCGGTCCGACCCGCCGCGGTGCTGGATTCGGTCGCCGGCCTGCCGGCGTGGTGGAAACAGGAAACAGGGGGTCAGTGACATGAGCGGCGAGCAAAGCGTGCCGACCAAGCGGACCTGGTGGCTGGAGGACGCCGAAGCCACGGCCAGGGCACATCCGTACACCTTCTACAAGCCCGCCGCCGAGCGCGTCGCGCAGCTCAAGCCCGGCAACCTGGCGAAGGTGATTTTCGGCTTCGACACGGACGACCCGGCCGCGCCCCGTGCCGAGCGCATGTGGCTGATCATCGAGTCGGTCCAGGACGGCCGCTTCGTCGGCAAGCTCGACAACGATCCGATCTACATCGGCGATCTCAACCCCGGCGACCTGGTCGAGTTCGAGGCAAGGCACATCATCGACACGGACCTCCCGGGCAAGGAGGACAACCTCGTCGAGCGCTACCTCAAGCGCTGCTTCGTCAGCCACCGCGTGCTCTACGACGGCCAGAAGGTCGGCTACCTGTACCGCGAGGAGCCCGTCGCCGAGGACGACAGCGGCTGGCGCATCACCGCCGGCAGCGAGGACGAGAAGTACATGGACGACTCCGCCAACGTCTCCTACGTCTCGCTCGGCGCGGTGCTGAACCTCGACGACCGCATCATCGGCCTGCTGGATTCGCCGGTGGGCGCCGAGTTCGGCTTCGATGCCGCCAGCGGGCGCTTCGCCCCGATCGACGACTGACCGGCGCGGCACACCGAGGGTCGTCGCACCGGCGCAGGCCGGTGCCTCAGAGAACCGCAATGACTCGTCGCACCGGCGAAGGCCGGTGCCCAGGCAACCTGCGTAGGGCGCGCCAGCACCGCTCTGGATGCCGGCCCCCGTATCGCGGTACGGGGCAGGCTTCGCCGGCATGACGGATCATGGAATCGCCCCGACTTGTCACACGCAGGCCGGCGTCCAGCGCCATCGCCTGCGCCCGCGATGGGCAGCGCGCGCGGGATTGGCTAAACTGTGGACAGGCCGCCGGCTCCGGGGCCGCAACAGCAACCGCGTCATCCCCGCCCATGACCCTCGACGCCAAGACCATCGACATTCTGTCCGCCGTCACCACGGCCACCGTCACGACGATCCTGCTGAAGCAAGGCCTGCGCAACGTCTGGCTGCGCGGCACGCGCCCGCTGCGTCCCGACGAGCCGCGCCGCGTCGGTCGCGCTTTCACGCTGCGCTTCGTGCCCGCGCGCGAGGACCTGGCGACGCCGGAATCGTGGTCGAGCCCGAAGTCGACCCGCGCCGCCATCGAGGACATGCCGCCCGGCTGCATCGCGGTGGTGGACGCCATGGGCGTGACCGACGCCGGCATCTTCGGCGACATCCTCTGCGCGCGCATGCAAAAGCGCGGCGTCGCGGCGCTGGTCACCGACGGCGTGATGCGCGACCTCGCCGGCGTGCTGGGCACCGGCCTGCCGGTATGGTGCCAGGGCGCGGCGGCGCCGCCGTCGGTGGCCGGCCTTACGTTCGTCAACTGGCAGGAGCCGATCGGCTGCGGCGGCGTCGCGGTGTTTCCGGACGACGTCGTCGTCGCCGATGCCGACGGCGCCGTCGTGATTCCCGCCGCGCTGCTGGACCACGTGCTCGCCACGGCGCCCGAGCAGGAGCGCATGGAAGGCTGGATCATGCGGGAGGTCGAGAACGGCGCGAGGCTGCCGGGGCTGTACCCGATGAACGCGGAAACCAAGGCCCGCTACGAGGCGGAGCGCGCGAAAGACGCGAAGACGCCCTGATTCATCGCTCGAACGCGCCCGCGCGCCCGGTGTCGTCGTTCAGGAGCCGCGCGGCGCGACCCGGAAAACGGCGATGCCACGCCGATCCGGATTCCGGCCCCCGTATCGCGGTACGGGGCAGGCTGCGCCGGAATGGCGCTCACTCGGACCGCAGGGGGCTGTCCGCGGATCCTTGAATACGAAAACCGACCCTACGACACGGAGCCAACCGAAACAATGATCACCTATCTGTACTGGGGCGCCGTCATCGCCCTCGTCATCGCCGCGATGACGCTGTTCGCCGGCAAGATGAACAACATCCGCGCGGCGCTGATCTCGTCCGCGCTGATCCTCGTCGTCGGCTGGGCAGCGTACTACTTCCACTTCCAGCAGATTTTCGTGAAGCGCTTCGGCGGCGTGATGTCGGTCACGGTCCCGGACGGCCAGCACCACATCGCCGCGACCTGGAAGGAAGACAACCTCTGGATCGAGAACTACGACCCGGCGACGAACACCTGCATCTTCTCGGAGTACTCGCGCGGCAACCTGCTCGAGGGCCAGGTGAAGATCAAGAACTGCAACCCGCTGATGCCGAAGCAGGCGGTCGCGCCGGAGGCGCCGCCCGCTGGCGCGGCGCCGGTGCCGACCCCGACCCCGGCGCCGGCCCCGACGCGGTAGAACGCCCATCCAAACCCAGAGGAGGATTCCCATGCCTGGCACCACCGCTCCCAGCGGCCTCGTCATCGAGGACATCGAGATCGGCCACGGCCCCGAGGCCGCGGCCGGCCAGCGCGTCACCGTGCATTACACCGGCTGGCTCACCAACGGCACGAAGTTCGATTCCAGCAAGGACCGCGGCGACCCGTTCTCCTTCCCGCTCGGCGCCCGCCGCGTGATCGCCGGCTGGGACGAAGGCGTCCAGGGCATGAAGGTCGGCGGCAAGCGCAAGCTCACCATCCCGCCCGAGCTTGGCTACGGCGCGCGCGGCGCGGGCGGCGTCATCCCGCCGAACGCGACGCTCGTGTTCGAGGTGGAACTGCTCGGGATCGGCTGACGCGCGTGGAAGTCGACCGCGCGCGTCTGAATCGCGCGAGCTACAACGCCATCGCGCCGTCGTGGGCCGCGGCGCGCAGCGGATTCTGCGGACGCGAGCGCGAATACGTCGACGCCCTGCTCGAAGGCCTCTCCCCGCCGGGGCATGTCCTCGACCTCGGCTGCGGCACTGGCCGCCCCATCGCCGACTACATTCTTGCCAAGGGTCACCGCGTCACCGGAGTGGATCACGCGGAGGCGCTGCTTGCGATGGCACGCGCGCGCCACCCGCAGGCCAGGTGGGTGCACTGCGCCATCGAATCCTTCGTCGCGTCGGAGCAGTTCGACGCCATCGTGTGCTGGGATGCGTTGTTCCACATCGAGCGCTCGTGGCACGAGCCTCTCCTGCGGCGGTTTGCCGACAGGCTCGTGCCCGGCGGGCGGCTGATGCTGACGTTCGGAGGTTCCGACCACCCGGCTTTCACCGATACGATGTTCGGGCAGACGTTTTTCTACGACTCGCACCCGCCGCAGAGGATGCTCGGCCTGCTGGCCGAGGCCGGTTTCGATCCGGTGATCCGCGAGCTCACGAATCCGCCGACGTCGGGGCGCGACAAGGGGCGCTACGCGGTGGTGGCGCGCCTGCGCTGACCGGCGGATTCCGGCGCGCAACGAGGCAATGGGCCGCGGCCCGCGATTCCCCGCGTTCGCGGCTGAGCGCCGCGACAGGGACTAACTCTTCGCCGGCTCGCGCAGCTCCCGGCGCAGGATCTTCCCGATCGGGGACTTGGGCAGCGCGTCGCGGAACTCGACGTGGCGCGGCCGCTTGTAGGCGGCGAGGTTCTCCGCGCAGTGCGCGATCACCGCCTCCTTGGTCAGCGCCGGGTCCTTCCTGACGATCACCGCCTTCACCGCTTCGCCGGACTTCTCGTCGGGAACGCCCACCACCCCGCATTCGAGGACGCCCGGCAGCGTCGCGACGACGCTCTCCACCTCGTTCGGATAGACGTTG
>CAZGTK010000073.1:0-2017 GCA_964528415.1 uncultured Burkholderiales bacterium
ATCATCGACACGAACCCGAACAGCCCGATCTCCCCCAGCACGATGGCCCAGGGGAAGAGGAAGGCGATTTCCAGGTCGAACAGAATGAACAGGATGGCGACGAGGTAGTAGCGCACGTCGAACTTCATGCGCGCGTCCTCGAAAGCCTCGAAGCCGCACTCGTAGGGCGAGAGCTTCTCGGGGTCCGGCCGGTGGCTGCCGAGAAGGCGGCTCACGCCGTCGCCGGCGAGAATCGCCACGACGCCGACGGCGATGCCGACCAGCAGGAACATCAACACCGGAAAGTAATTCTCGAGCATGCCCTCGCCCAAGTTCTAGCCACAAGATCCCGCGCGATCCGTTCCCGGCCCTCCGGGGAATCCGGCCCTGCTCTTTCCGGCTCCCGGGTTAGACCCGGATCCGCGAGGCGTAAGTTCCGGTCGCGCCGGAACCCGCGTTTGACTGCTGGTGCCGATGGTCAGGCTCGAACTGACACGGCTTTCGCCACCGCCCCCTCAAGACGGCGTGTCTACCAATTCCACCACATCGGCACGTGGACGCGCGGCAAGCCGCGCTACTTGGGCACTTCCCTCGACTTCGAGGAATCGGCGGGCGGCGCGGGTTGCGGGACCGACTGCGCCGGCACCTGCCTCGCCGGCTGAGTGGCCATGACCCCCTTGTGGTCGCCCTTCTGACCCGACAAAAAGGAAAGTCCCAGACTCGTCAAAAAGAATACAACCGCCAGGATCGCCGTGGTGCGGCTCAGGAAGTTCGCCGAACCGGACGCCCCGAACAGGCTTCCCGACGCGCCGCTGCCGAAGGCAGCGCCCATGTCGGCCCCCTTGCCATGCTGCAGCAGGACGAAGCCGATGATGGCGGCAGCGGTAAGCACATGAATGACCAGAATCAAGATTTCCACTTTCTCACCCTCAGGCGCTGCCGGCGCGGCAGATCGCCACAAATTCATCCGCGTTCAGGGATGCGCCGCCCACGAGGCCGCCGTCCACGTCCGGTTGCCCGAAGAGCTCGGCCGCGTTGCCGGCCTTGACGCTTCCTCCGTAGAGGATGCGCAAACGCTCGGCGACCGCCGCGTCCCGCTTCGCCAGGCGGCGGCGCAGGAACGCATGCACTTCCTGCGCCTGTCCGGGCGACGCGGTCCGCCCGGTGCCGATCGCCCACACCGGCTCGTAGGCGACGACGCAGCGTCCCAGCTCCGCCATGCCGAGCACGTCCACCGCGGCGTCGATCTGCCGGCCGACGACCGCCTCGGTCTTGCCGCCCTCGCGCTCTTCGAGCGTCTCGCCGACGCACACGATCGGCGTCAGGCCCGCCGCGAGAGCCGCCTTGGCCTTGCGGCCCACCAGGGCATCGCCCTCGGCGTGGTAGGCGCGACGCTCGGAGTGCCCGACGATCACGAACGCGCAGCCGAACTCCGCCAGCATCGCCCCCGCCACCTCGCCGGTGTACGCCCCCCGGGCGTGCTCGCTGACGTCCTGCGAGCCCCACTGCACCGCAGTGCCCGCGAGCAGCTCGCGAGCCTGGGCAAGATACGGAAAGGGAACGCAGACGGCAACGTCGACGCCATCGAGCGCTTTCACGCCCGCGGTGACGCCCTGCAGCAAGGCCTCGTTGTCCCGCAGGCTGCCATGCATTTTCCAATTGCCGGCGACCAGCGAACGACGCATCGGGAACGGCTCCGAAAAATCGCTAAATGTTAATGCCAGAAGGGATTTAGGTCAACCAAGGGGGTGGCCCGCGCGGCCCGGACCGCCCCTGCTGAAACGCCGCCGCCGGCCGCCGGGACGCCGCCCCCGGCCCGGCTTCGCCGGGCCACGCCGCCCCTTTCCGCTTCACCCGGACGACGGCAAGGTCGAGCGCCGCCAACGAGGTTCGGCGCCGCCCGTGCGCCGAGGTCGGTTCAGCCGAACCTGCCCGTGATGTAGTAGCTCCGACGTAACGTCGGCACGAGCCGACGTGAGTCTTCGCAGCTACAGCACGGTCGGCTCAGCCGGCCCAATGGGGTAGTAGCTTCGACATG
>CAZGTK010000073.1:2117-9366 GCA_964528415.1 uncultured Burkholderiales bacterium
ACGTCGGCCAAAGCCGACGTCAGTCTTCGCAGCTACAGCACGGTCGGCTCAGCCGGCCCAAGGGGTAGTAGCTTCGACATGACGTCGGCCAAAGCCGACGTCAGTCTTCGCAGCTACAGCACGGTCGGCTCAGCCGAACCGACCCGTGATGTAGTCCTCGGTCAGCTGGTGGCGGGGATTGACGAAGATCTGGTCCGTTTCGCCGATCTCGATCAGGTCGCCGAGGTGGAAGTACGCCGTGCGCTGGGACACGCGGGCCGCCTGCTGCATCGAGTGGGTGACGATGCAGATCGAGTACTGCTGGCGCAGTTCGTCGATCAGCTCCTCGATCTTGGCGGTCGAGATCGGGTCCAGCGCCGAGCACGGCTCGTCCATCAGGATCACTTCCGGCTGCACCGCGATCGAGCGCGCGATGCAAAGGCGCTGCTGCTGGCCGCCGGACAGGCCGGTGCCGGGCTCCTGCAGGCGGTCCTTGACCTCGTTCCAGAGATTGGCCCGCTGCAGGCTGGTGACGACGATCTCCTCCAGCTCCGTTTTCGTCTGCGCGAGACCGTGAATCCTTGGCCCGAACGCCACGTTCTCGAAGATGGACTTCGGAAAAGGATTCGGCTTCTGGAACACCATGCTCACCTGCGCCCGCAGCGGCACCACGTCGATGTCCTTGCCGTTGATGTTCTTGCCGTCCATGATGATCTCGCCGGTGACGCGGGCGCCGACGATGGTGTCGTTCATGCGGTTCAGACAGCGCAGGAACGTGCTCTTGCCGCAGCCCGACGGGCCGATCATGGCGAGCACCTCGTTCTTGCCGACGTCCAGGCTGATGTTCTTGATGGCGTGCTTGTCGCCGTAATAGACGTTCACGTTCGTGCAGCGGATGCGCGGGTCGCTGACGCGCGAGTCGCCGACCGTCTCGCGCACGTCGCGGTGGACGGTGGCCGTGCCCTTGATCTGCACGGCGTCCTTCACGTGGGTGTCGGTGAAGGTATCCTCTTCGACCTTGACTTGGGTTTGCGTTTCCATGGCTCGCTCCGAAGAGACCAAACGACTCCCGCCCGGTTACCAGCGCCGCTCGAACCGCTTGCGCATGATCACCGCGAGGGCGTTCATCGCGGCGAGAAAGGCCAGCAGCACCATGATCGCCGCCGAGGTGCGCTCGACGTACGCGCGCTCCGGGCTGTCGGCCCAAAGGTAGATCTGCACCGGCAAAGCAGTTGCCGGGTCGAAAATGCCTTGCGGCACATCCGCGATGAACGCCACCATCCCGATCATCAGCAGCGGCGCGGTCTCGCCCAGCGCCTGCGCCATGCCGATGATGGTTCCAGTCAGCATGCCGGGCATCGCCAGCGGCAGGACATGATAAAGCATCGCCTGCATGGGCGACGCGCCTACCCCCAGCGCCGCCTCCCGTATGGAGGGCGGCACGGATTTCAGCGCCGCGCGGCCGGCGATGATGATCGTCGGCAACGTCATCAGCGTCAGCACGAGGCCGCCGACCAGCGGCGCCGATCGCGGCAGGCCGAAGAAATTGATGAACACCGCGAGCCCCAACAAGCCGAACACGATCGAAGGCACCGCCGCCAGGTTGTTAATGTTGACCTCGATCAGGTCGGTCCAGCGATTTTTCGGCGCGAACTCCTCGAGATAGACCGCCGCCGCAACCCCCAGCGGGAACGACAGCAGCAGCGTCACCAGCAGCGTGAAAATCGACCCCATGAGGGCGCCGCGGATACCGGCAAGCTCGGGATCGCGGGAGTCGGCGCGGGCGAAGAAATCGACGTTGAAGCGCTGCTCGAGCCGGCCTTCGGCAGCGAGCCTGTCGATCCAGGCCAGCTGATTGTCCTTGAGCCGGCGATCCGCCTGGGGCGCCTTGCGGTCGATGTTGCCCTTCATCAGCATGTCGACGTCGTCGTCGGCGGGCACCCAGATCGTTACCGTCTGCCCGATCAGGTCCGGGTTCGCCAGCACCTTGTCGCGCAGGTCGAACTGGGCGCCGTTGCTGACCAGCCCGTAGAGGGCAAAGCGGTCGCGGCGCTCGGAAACCTCGGGGAACATGTCCCGCAGGCTCTGCTTGATGAGGCCGCCGTAGTCGGCGCGCCGCAACTCCTCCGGGTCACGCTTGCCCTCGGGGTCGACGACGGCGGCGTCCACCTTGACGTCGATCCGCACGTAGGTCTGCCAGAACGCGGTGTAGCCGTTGCCGATGATGCTGGTGAACAGAAGGACCAGGAAGAAAAGGCCCATCCCGACCGACAGCAGGCCGTAGAACCGGAACCGCTTCTCGGCGGCGCGGCGGCGCTTCATGCCGGCCGCGACCATTTCCGCGGTGTTGCGACGGCCCGGGCGGGCGGCAGCGTCACTCATATTGTTCCCGGTACTTGCGCACGATGTAGAGGGCGATCACGTTCAGGATCAGCGTGATCACGAAGAGCACGAGTCCGAGCGCGAACGCGGCCAGCGTTTTCGGGCTGTCGAACTCCTGGTCGCCGACGAGCAGCGTGACGATCTGCACGGTCACCGTCGTGACCGCCTCGAACGGGTTGGCCGTGAGATTCGCGGCAAGGCCGGCGGCCATCACCACGATCATCGTCTCGCCCACCGCGCGCGAGACCGCGAGCAGGATGGCGCCGACGATTCCCGGCAGGGCAGCGGGAAAGATGACCTTGCGCACCGTTTCCGACTGCGTTGCTCCCATGCCGTACGCGCCGTCGCGCAGCGACTGCGGCACGGCGTTGATGACGTCGTCGGACAGCGAGGAGACGAACGGGATGATCATGATCCCCATCACCAGACCGGCGGCAAGCGCGCTTTCCGAGGCGATGTTCAGCCCGAACATGCCGCCGGAGTCGCGGATGAAGGGCGCCACGATGAGCGCCGCGAAGAAGCCGTACACAACGGTCGGGATGCCCGCCAGCACTTCCAGCAGCGGCTTGGCGGTCGCGCGCACCTTCGGCCCCGCGTACTCGGCGAGGTAGATCGCCGACATCAGGCCGATCGGCACGGCCACCAGCATCGCGATCAGCGTGATCAGCAGCGTGCCGGCGAACAGGGGCACTGCGCCAAACGCCCCCGAGGAGCCCACCTGGTCGGCCCGGATCGCCGTCTGCGGGCTCCAGTTGAGGCCGAACAGGAACTCGGTGACCGGCACCGCGCGGAAAAACCGGATCGACTCAAACAGCACCGAGAGGACGATGCCGACGGTGGTGAGGATCGCGATCGTGGAGCACGCGATCAGCACCCAGAGGACGGTCGTCTCCACGGCATTGCGGGCCCGATGATGGGGCTTGATGCGCGCCAGCGTGATCCAGCCGCCGAGGACTGCAAGCGACAAGACGACCGCGAACAGCGCGTTGCGGCTGGTGGCGCGCAGCTCCTTGTAACGCTCGGCCGCCGCCAGGACCGCGGCATCGGGCTCGCGGGAGGTGATGTTGCCGGCGACGACGTTCTTGATGTCGTTCACCACCAGCGTCAGGCGGTCGGCGCCCGTCTGCCGGATCTCCTCCGGGAGGCTCGCGACCACCATGTTGGTGATGACCGTGTCCTGCACCGCGACCCAAAGGCCCAGCACCAGCAACGCGGGCAGAGCCGACCAGATCGCGGTATACAAACCGTAGTACGCGGGAAGGGAATGGAGATTCCTCACCTTCCCCTGCGCCACGGAAAAAGCCCGCTTGCGCCCGATGTAATAGGCCAGCGAGCTCAGGGCGAGCAATACGACCACCACCAAGGGTGTTTGGGTCACGGCGTGTCTTCAGCGTGGTCCAGAAACGCAATACCGGCGGCAGGCGAAGCCTGCCGCCGGCCATAGAATATTACTTCGCCATCGCCATCGTTTGCAGGTTCTTGACGGCATTGACCACCTTGGCGCGCTCATCCTTGGGCAAGGGGATCAGCCCGCGCTCGGCCAGGTAGCCGTCGTTGCCCATGGACCGGTCGCTGGTGAACTCGGCCAGGTATTCCTTGACGCCCGGGATCACGCCAACGTGCGCCTTCTTCACGTAGAAGAACAGCGGGCGCGACACCGGGTACTTGCCGCTGGCGATGCTTTCGAACTCGGGCATGACGCCGTTGATCGGCAGGCCTTCGACCTTGTCGCGGTTCTGGTCGAGGAAGCTGTACCCGAAGATGCCGACCGCCGCCGGGTTCGCGGCCAGCTTCTGAACGATCAGGTTGTCGTTCTCGCCGGCCTCGACGAAGACGCCGTCTTCGCGCATGGTCTGGCACACCGTCTTGTGGCGCTTCTTGTCAGAGTCCTTGAGGGCCTTGATCTCGGGGAACTTGTCACAACCCACTTCCATAACCAGTTCGACGAACGCGTCGCGGGTGCCCGAGGTGGGCGGCGGACCCAGGATCTCGATCTTCTGATCCGGCAGGTTCGGGTTGATTTCCTTCCAGTTCTTGTAAGGGTTGGCCACGAGCTTGCCGCCACCCTTCGGATCGGGAACTTCCTTCGCCAGCGAAAGGAAGACCTCTTCGATCTTGAGTGCCAGCGGCTTGGCGCCCTTGGCATGAGCCAACGACAGGCCGTCATAGCCGATCTTGACCTCGATCACGTCGGCGACGCCGTTCTTGGCGCACTGCTCGAGCTCCGACGTTTTGATCGCGCGCGAGGAGTTGGTGATGTCCGGGTGCTGCACGCCGACGCCGGCGCAGAACAGCTTGATGCCGCCGCCGGAGCCGGTGGACTCGATTTTGGGCGTCTTGTACTTGGTCGCCTTGCCGAACTGCTCGGCCACCACGGTTGCAAACGGGTAAACCGTCGACGAGCCGACGATGCTGATGTAGTCGCGCGAGGACTGCGCGAACGCGGTGCCGGCGGCGGCAGCCGCCAGCGCGGCAATGGCGAAGGTCGCCTTTTTCATGGATTGCCTCCTGTTGAAGAGAACGATGTTGATCACTTTGAGAGTGGGAATCGAAGCCGAATCGAAGCGGCTCTTGTTTGCGGCCCGACTCGCAGGCCGGACTCTACGCTGCACAGGCTTACGTTATACGGCAGTTATGTGACAGTTTCTTTAACGGTCCCCCGGTATTCGGCGGACGCACGGAAACCGTGACGGCAGGCCGAGGAAAGATTCCTGCCGGCCCCAGGCCTTGGCAGAAAACTAGCTTTTCTCGCAGTGGGCTATGGAATCCAGCGCTGACCACGCGGGGCGTCGGCGTCAGCGGATGTGAGCGCCTGCTCACGGCAGCGCCGACGGATCCTCGGGTTCATCCCGGGCAAAACGCAGCACGCACTCGGCGACGTTGCGCGCATGGTCGCCGACGCGCTCCAGGGCCTTGACCAGGAGCACCGCGGCGACCGCGCCACCCACCAGCCGCGGCGTTTCCAGCACCACGGTCGTCATGCGGCGCACGCAGCCCCGAAAGAGACCGTCCAGCTCGGCATGGCGCCGGACGACCGCCTCGGCGCACGCCCGGTCGAAGTCGTCCAGGGCGAGCGCGGCGTCATCGACGATGGCCAGGACCGCCCGGCCCATGGCAAGAACATCGTGAGCCATGACGGGCGGCAGCCGGCGCTCGCGGCCCTGATGAGCGTCGACGATGAAGTGACCGATCTTGGCGGCCAGGTCGCCGATCCGCTCGAGCTCGGCAACGCACTTGGCCAGCGTCAGCACCGCCCGCAGGTCCCGCGCCACGGGCGCACGCCGGCCAATCAGGGCCAGAATCCGGGCGTCGAGCGCCACCTGCAGGGCGTCGACCTCGTCCTCGCGCGTGACCACCCGGCGGGCGGCGTCAAGGTCGTGGGCCTTGAGCGCGTTCAGGGCGACGCGGCACTGGTCGAGGGCCAGCCCGGCCAGCTCCAGGACGCCGAGGTGGATCTGGTTGAGCTCGCCGTCGAAGCGGCGAACGGTGTGGCCTTCCAGCAGACTGGACACGGGTGCCGGGTTCCTCCGGACGGGCCGCGTCACGGGAACGGCGACCGGGCGCGGGGTTGGCAAGCCGCGGCGGTTCGCGCGCGGCACGGCGCAACGCCCTCCGACCGGGCGCGCGCGGGAGCCGCCAGTTTATTGCCGGCGTGTTACGGTTTTTTGAACGGGGGGCGGGGACCGGACCGCCGGGAGGTTAGGACGGCGACGCGCCTCAGGCCGCTGCGCGCACGGCCTCGGCGATGCGCTCGGCGAGTTCCTGCACCCGGGATTCGGACGGCCCCTCCACCATGACCCGGATCACGGGCTCGGTGCCCGACGCGCGCAGCAGGACCCGCCCCTCGCCGTTCAGGGTTTGCTCGGCATCCGCCACGGCCGAGCGCACGGCGGCGCTGCCCTCGAAGTCGAACCGGCGCCCGACGCGCACGTTGACCAGCACCTGCGGGAACAGCGTGAGCTCCCGCGTGAGCTCGCCCAGCGTCGCGCCGCCGGCGCGCATCGCGTGCAGCACCTGCAGCGCCGAGACGATCCCGTCGCCGGTGGTGTGCTTGTCGAGGCAGATGATGTGGCCGGAGTTCTCGCCGCCGAGCTGCCAGCCGCGCTCCTGCAAAAGCTCCAGGACGTAGCGATCGCCCACCTTGGCGCGGGCGAAGGGCACGCCGACGCCGGCCAGCGCCTTCTCCAGCGCGAGGTTCGTCATCAGTGTGCCGACGACGCCGCCGGCGAGCACGCCTGCGCGCAGACGCAGCATGGCGATCACGTAGAGGAGCTGGTCGCCGTCGTAAACGTCCCCGGTCCCGTCGCAGACCACCAGCCGGTCGCCGTCGCCGTCGAAGGCGATGCCGAGGTCGGCCTGCTGCTCGACGACGGCGCGCTGCATGGCGAGCGGATGCGTGGCGCCGGCCTCGAGGTTGATGTTGAGGCCGTCCGGCTCGACGCCGATGGCGCTCACGTCGGCGCCCAGCTCGTGGAATACGTGCGGCGCGATGTGGTAGGTCGCGCCGTGCGCGCAGTCGACGACGAGCTTGAGGCCGCGCAGGTCCAGCTGGCTCGGAAACGTGCTCTTGCAGAATTCGATGTAGCGCCCCGCCGCGTCGTTGACGCGGCGCGCCTTGCCCAACTCCGCCGACGGCCGCGTCCGCATCGGCGTTTCCAGCGCCCGCTCGATCGCGATTTCGGTCTCGTCCGGCAGCTTGAGGCCGTTGCCGGAGAAGAATTTGATGCCGTTGTCGTCGTAGGGGTTGTGCGAGGCGCTGATCACCACGCCGGCCTGCAGCCGCAGCGCGCGGGTGAGGTAGGCGACAGCCGGGGTCGGCATCGGGCCCGCGAGGTAGACGTCGACGCCGGCGGCCGAGAAGCCGGCCTCCAGCGCCGCCTCCAGCATG
>CAZGTK010000074.1:0-9275 GCA_964528415.1 uncultured Burkholderiales bacterium
ACGGCTCCGACGCCAAGGACGTCCTCTGGCTCACGGCCGACGGCCGCGAGATGAGCGACGAGGAGTGGAGCCAGCACCACGCGCGCGCGCTCGGCGTTTTCTTCTCGGGCGAGGCCCTGACCGAAACCGACCGGCGCGGCCAGCCGCTGCGCGACGAGGACTTCCTCATCCTGTTCAACGCCCATCACGAGGACGTGCCGTTCCGGCTGCCCGAGCTCGGCGACACCGCGCGCTGGCTGGTGCTGCTGGACACCGCCTTCGAGGGCGGGCTCGCCCGCGACGGCGCGCACGGCGCCGGCACCGAGTACCCGCTGCAGGGGCGCTCGCTCGCGCTGCTGCAGCGGCAGCGCGCGGGTCGCTGACCGCGGCCGGCGCACCCGGCGAGGACCCCTGCCGATGCGCGGCGCCGACGCCCTCGCGCCCCTCACCTACGCGGTGCGGCTGCCCGTCGTGCTCAAGTACGCCGGCCAGCTGGCGATTGCGCTCGCCGCGTTCGCCGCGGTGCCGGCGCTGGCGGGGCTGCTGCTCGGCGAGGCGGCCGTCGCCCTCCACTTCGCCCTGGCCGCGGCGGTCCTGTGCGCGGGCGGCGCGCTGCTCGCGCGCCTGCCGCGACCGGAGAGCATTCAGGCGAACGAGGCGCTCGTCATCACCGCGGTCACCTACCTGGTGGCGGCGGCGGCGTTCGCGGTTCCGTTCCTGCTCGCCGGCGTGCCGCTCGCCGACGCCCTGTTCGAGTCGGTCTCCGGCGTCACCACGACCGGCCTGTCGACGCTGCCTTCGGTCGAAGCGCTGCCGCGCACGCTGGTGTTCGGCCGGGCCTGGATGCAGTTCTTCGGCGGGCTCGGCATCGTGGTGCTTTCGCTGGCGCTGCTGGTGCGCCACGACTTCGCCGCCCGGCGCCTGGTGGAACCGGCATCCCCGGCGGAGCATCTCGCCACCACGACGCGCACCTTCGCGCTGCGCGTGTCCGGCGTCTACCTTGCACTGGCCGCGTTCGGCGTCGCGCTTCTGCTCGCGCTCGGCATCGACCTCCATGGCGCCGTCGCCTACGCGCTGGCCGGCGTTGCGACCGGCGGCTTCTCGCCGGCGGACGACGGCATCGCGGAGCTCGCCCGCCCGGCGCAGTTCGGCGTGCTCGGCCTCGGCCTGCTCGGCGCGGTGTCGCTGCCGCTCTACCGCCGCGCGCTCGCCGGCGACTGGCGCGGAGCGCTCGGCGACCGCGAGCTGCTCGCGCTGCTCGCGATGGTGACGCTGGTGACGGCCGCGCTGTGGCTGCTCGGCGCGCCGCCGGGCGCGCCGCTCGACCGCGGCGAGCGCCTGATGCTGGCGATCTCCGCGCAAAGCACCACCGGCTTCGCGCCGGTGGACGTGCAGGCGCTCGATCCCGCCTCCAAGCTCGCGCTGATGGTGTCGATGGCGGTTGGCGGCTCGGTGGGCTCCACCGCCGGCGGCGTCAAGCTGCTGCGCCTGCTGCTGATCCTCGCGGTCCTGGGGCTGCTGTTCCGCCGCTTGTGCCTCAAGCCCCACGCCGTCGCGGAGCTGCGCGTCGCGGGGCGCCCGGTCGAGGCGGCCGAAGCGAACGGCGCGCTCGCCCTGGTGCTGCTGTTCCTGGGCGCCGCGCTCGCCTCCTGGCTGCCGTTTCTGGCCGCCGGCCACGCGCCGCTGGACGCGCTGTTCGAGGTCGTCTCCGCGCTCGGCACCGTCGGCCTCACCACCGGCGTCGCGTCGGCGGAACTTTCGCCGGCGCTGAAGGCCGTACTGGCGTTCGACATGCTGCTCGGGCGCGTCGAGTTCGTCGCGATGCTCATGCTACTCTATCCTTCCACCTGGTTCGGACGCAGGGCCACGCTGCAATGAGAGCGGTATTCATCGGCGCCAGCGCGCTCGCCGTCATGACCGCGCGCCAGCTGCTCGAGGGCGACCACGAAGTCGTCATCATCGAGCGCGACAGGGAGCGCATCGACGCGCTGTCGCAGGAGCTCGACTGCGGCTTCCTGCACGGCGACGGCGCCCGGCCCGCGATCCTGCGCGAGGCCGATCCCGAGCACACCGATTTCCTGTTCTGCCTGACCGGCTCCGACCAGGCCAACATCATCGCCAGCCTGGTCGGTCAGTCCCTCGGCTTCGGGCGCGTCGTCACGCAGATCACCGACCCGGAGCTCGAGCACATCTGCCTCGAGCTGGGCCTCGAGGACACGATCGTCCCGTCGCGCGCCATCGCCAGCCATCTGGCCGACCTCGCCGAGGGCCGCGATCCGCTGGAAGTCTCGGCGATGATCCGCGGCGACGCCCGCGTGTTCGCGTTCGTCGTCGAAGGCGACCGGGGCGGCCCGGTGACGGAGCTCGACCTGCCCGGGGAAGCGCGCGTCGTCTGCGTCTACCGCGGCGGCAAGCTGCTGCTGCCCGACGGCGACACGCGCCTGAAGACCGACGACGAGGTGATCCTGATCACGCACCGCGACCACGTCGGCGCGCTCGAGGAGCGCTTCACGCGCCTGCCGCGCAAGGCCTCGCGCAACCGGCTCAGGCACGGAGGCGGGAAGAAATGACGCGCGGCCATGCAATGCCTTTCGGCGCCGAGCTGCGCGCCGACGGCACCGCCCGCTTCCGGCTGTGGGCGCCGTCGGCGGAATCGGTGGAGCTCGTGCTCGCGCACGACGGTGCCATTCAGAGGCTGCCAATGCCGCGCATCGAGGACGGCTGGTGCGAGCGCGTCGAGCCGGCCGCCGCCGGCGCGCGCTACCGCTTCCGCATCGACGGCGATCTCGAGGTGCCCGACCCCGCGTCGCGCTGCAATCCCGACGACGTCCACGGCGCGAGCGAGCTCGTCGATCCCGCCGCCCACGCCTGGGGCGACGCCGGCTGGGCCGGCCGGCCGTGGCGCGACGCGGTCATCTACGAGCTGCACGTCGGCACGTTCTCGCCGGAGGGCACTTTCGCCGGCGTCGAGCGGCGGCTCGATTACCTGCGCGAGCTGGGCGTCACCGCGATCGAGCTCATGCCGGTGGCGGACTTCCCGGGCCGGCGCAACTGGGGCTACGACGGCGTGCTGCCGTTCGCCCCCGACGCGGCATACGGCCGCCCCGAGGACCTGAAGCGCCTGATCGACGCGGCGCACGCACGCAACCTGATGGTGTTCATGGACGTCGTCTACAACCATTTCGGCCCGGAAGGGAACTACCTGCACGCCTACGCGCGCCCGTTCTTCACCGAGCGGCACCCGACGCCGTGGGGCGCGGGCATCAATTTCGACGGCGCGCACGCGCGCACGGTGCGCGAGTTCTTCATCCACAACGCGCTCTACTGGCTCGAGGAGTACCACGCCGACGGGCTGCGCCTCGACGCGGTGCACGCGATCGCCGACGACTCGGCGCCGGACATCCTCGAGGAGCTGGCGGCGGCGGTGCGCGCCGGCCCCGGCCGCGACCGCCACGTCCACCTGGTGCTGGAGAACGACCGGAACCAGGCGCGCTACCTCGGCGCGGGCCGTTACGACGCGCAGTGGAACGACGACATCCATCACGCGTTCCACATCCTGCTGACCGGCGAGGAGGACGGCTACTACGCCGACTACGCCGCGCGCCCGGCCTGGTACCTGGGCCGCTGCCTGGCCGAGGGCTTCGCCTACCAGGGCGAGGTTTCCGAATACCGCGAGCGCCGCGCGCGCGGCGAGGCGAGCGCGCACCTGCCGCCGACCGCGTTCGTCTCCTTCGTCCAGACCCACGACCAGGTCGGCAACCGCGCGTTCGGCGAACGGATCTCGGCGCTCACCGATGAGCACCGGCTGCGCGCGGCGGTCGCCGCGTGGCTGCTGGCGCCGGCGATTCCGCTGCTGTTCATGGGCGAGGAGTTCGCCGCGGCGAGCCCGTTCCTGTTCTTCTGCGACTTCGGCCCCGACCTCGCGCGCGCCGTGACCGAGGGCCGCCGGCGCGAGTTCGCGCGCTTCGAGCGCTTCAGCAACCCCGACGCCCAGGCCCGGATTCCGGACCCGAACGCGCCGGCCACGTTCGCCGCCAGCCGGCTCGACTGGGCGAGCCTCGAGCGCGACCCGCACGCGCGCTTCCTCGCGCTCTACCGCGAATTGCTGGCGATCCGGCGCGCCGAGATCGTGCCGCGCCTGGCGGGCAGCCGCGCCGGCGCCTTCGAGATGCTCGGCGAGCGCGCGCTGCGCGTCGCCTGGACGCTCGGCGACGTCAGCCGCCTCGCGCTGCACGTCAATCTCGGCGACACCGCCGCCGCCGCCGCGGCGCCGGGCGGCCGCCGTTTGTACGCGCTGCCGGTCGGCGCCGGCGAGGCCCTCGACGCGGGCCGACTGACGCCATGGTCCGCGGTCTGGCACCTGGAGACGGGAGGCCGTCCGTGACCGAAGACGCGCTCGACCTCCTCTGCGCCCGGCTCGGCATCGCGCTCGAGTACACCGACATCTGGGGCAAGACGCACCGCGCGAGCCGCGCGACGCGCCGCGCGCTGGTGGCGGCGATGGGCTTTCCCGCGGACGAGGCCGCGGTGCAGCGCACGCTGGACGAGCTGGAGAGCCGGCCGTGGTCGCGCGGCCTCGCCGCGATCCGCGTGTTCCGGCAAGCCGCGGCGCCCTACGCCTTCAGCCTGTACGTGCCGGCCGCGGCGGCCGGCCAGCTGCACCGCTGGACGCTCGCGCTGGAGGGCGGCGAGACGCGCCGCGGCGAGCTGCGCCCGGCGGAGCTTGCGCGCGCCGGCAGCCGCGCGGTCGCGGGCAAGCCCTGCCTCGAGTTCACCTTCACCTGGAACGACCCGCTCCCGCTCGGCTACCACCGCTTCACGCTGGAGCCGCCGGGCCGCGGGGTCGCGGCTTCGATGACGCTGGTGATCGCGCCCGAGCGCTGCTACCGGCCGCCGTCGCTCGAGGGCGACGGCCGCGTGTGGGGGCCGGCGCTGCAGCTCTACGCCCTGCGGAGCGGGCGCAACTGGGGCGTCGGCGACTACACCGACCTCAAGAACGCGATCGACGCGGCGGCGCGCGCCGGCGCCGGCATCGTCGGGCTCAACCCGCTACACGCGCTGTTCCCGCACAACCCCGAGCACATCAGCCCGTACAGCCCGTCGAGCCGCGTCTACCTGAACGCGATCTACGTCGACGTCGAGGTCGTGCCCGAGTTCGCGCAGTGCGAGGAGGCGCGCGCCGCGGTGGCCGACAGCGCGTTCCAGGCGCGCCTGCGGGCGCTGCGCAGCGAGGAGCTGGTGGACTACCGCGGCGTCGCGGAGGTGAAGCTGCCGCTGCTGCGGCGGCTTTACGCGCATTTCCGCGCGCACCATCTCGAGCCGCAGACCGAGCGCGGACGCGCGTTCGCCGCCTGGCGCGAGGCGGAGGGCGAGGCGCTCGAGCGCTTCGCGCTGTACAACGCGCTGCAGGAGGCGTTCCACGCCGCCGACCCCGCCGTCTGGGGCTGGCCGGTCTGGCCGCAGGCGTACCGCCGGCCGGACGCGCCGGCGGTGCGCGAATGGCGCGCCGCCAACGCCGACGGCGTCGAGTTCTACGCCTGGCTGCAGTGGGTGGCGGAGGACCAGCTGCGCGGCTGCGGCCTGCGCTCGCTCGAGCTCGGGCTGGCCGTCGGCGTCTACCAGGATCTCGCGGTTTCGATCGACCGCGCCGGCGCGGAGGCCTGGGGCTGGCAGCACCTGTACGCCGAAACCGCCAGCATCGGCGCGCCGCCCGACGACTTCAACCTGAACGGCCAGGACTGGGGCCTGCCGCCGCTCATCCCGCAGCGCCTGACCGAGTCCGGCTACGCGCCGTTCATCGCCATGCTGCGCGCGGCGATGCGCCACGCCGGCGCGCTGCGCATCGATCACGTCATGGGCCTGCGCCGGCTGTTCTGGGTGCCGCCCGGCGGCAAGCCCGCCGACGGCACCTACGTCAATTACCCGTTCGACGACCTGCTCGGCATCCTCGCGCTGGAGAGCCAGCGCAACCACTGCCTCGTGATCGGCGAGGACCTCGGCACCGTGCCCGACGAGGTGCGCGCGGCGCTCGCGCCGCTCGGCGTGCTGTCCTACCGGCTGCTGCTGTTCGAGAAGAACGGCGAGGGCAACTTCCGCATGCCCGAGGAGTACCCGGCGCAGGCGTTGGTGGCGGCCAGCACCCACGACCTCCCGACGCTGAAAAGCTACTGGCAGGGCCACGATCTCGACGTGCGCGCCCAGCTCGCGCTGTATCCGGACGAGGAGACGCGCGCCGCGCAGGTGGTCAACCGCGCGCAGGACCGCGCCCGGCTGCTGGTGGCGCTCGAGCGCGCCGGCCTGCTGCCGGACGGCATGACCGTGCATCCGGTCTCGGCGCCGGAGATGACCCAGGAGCTCGCGCTCGCGATCCACACCTTCATCGCCCGCACGCCGGCCAAGGTGCTGATGGTGCAGATGGAGGACGTGCTCGGCCAGCTCGAGCAGGTGAACCTGCCGGGCACCACGGACCAGCACCCGAACTGGCGGCGCAAGCTGCCGCTCAACCTCGAGGAATGGCCGCAGGACCCGCGCGTCGTCGCGCTGGCGGAAGCGCTGCAGCGCGAGCGCGGGCGCGGCGCCCACCCGGAGGCGCTGACCCCGGGAAAGCCTGAGGCGGTACCGGTCGTCCCGCGTGCCACGTACCGCCTGCAGCTGAACAGCGGGTTCACCTTCGCCGACGCGGCGAAGCTCGCGCCTTACCTCGCCGCGCTCGGCGTCTCGCACGCCTACTGCTCGCCCTACCTCAAGGCGCGCCCCGGCAGCACCCACGGCTACGACATCATCGACCACAACGCGCTGAACCCCGAGATCGGCTCGGCGGAGGACTTCGAGCGCTTCGTCGCCGCATTGGACGAGCACGGCCTCATGCAGCTGATCGACGTGGTGCCGAACCACATGGGCGTGATGGGCGCCGACAACGGCTACTGGCTCGACGTGCTGGAGAACGGCCAGGCGTCGGTCCACGCCGCGTACTTCGACATCGACTGGAATCCGATCAAGGACGAGCTGCAGGGCCGGGTGCTGGTCCCGGTGCTGGGCGACGCCTACGGCGCCGTGCTGGAGCGCGGCGAGATCCGGCTCGCGTTCGACGCCGCCCGCGGCGAGCTCAGCTTCTGGTATTACGAGCACCGCCTCCCGGTGGACCCGCGGCAGTACGCCGCAATCCTCGCGCCCCACGCCGAGCGGCTGGCGACGCGCCTCGGCGAGGACAACCCGGTCACGCAGGAGTTCGCCAGCCTGGCCACCGCCTTCGCCCACCTGCCTGCCCACACCACCACGGACCCCGACCGCGTCGCCGAGCGCAACCGCGACAAGGAAATCCACAAGCGCCACCTGGCGAGCCTGGTGGAGCGCTCGCCCGACGTCGCCTGGCTGATCGACGAGCTGGTGCGCGAGCTGAACGGCAGCGCCGGCGACCCGCTCTCGTTCGACGCGCTGCACGCGCTGCTCAACGCACAGCCCTACCGCCTCGCCTACTGGCGCGTCGCCTCCGACGAGATCAACTACCGGCGCTTCTTCGACATCAACGACCTCGCCGCGCTGCGCATGGAAAACCCGGCGGTGTTCGCGTTCACGCACCGCCTCGTGCTGCAGCTGCTCGCGGACGGCAAGGTGCACGGCCTGCGCATCGACCACCCGGACGGGCTCTACGATCCGCTGCAGTACTTCCGCCGGCTGCAGTGGCGCCGCGCCGAGCTGCCGCCGAGCGCCGAGGAAGCCGGCGCCGCGCCGCTGCTCACCACCTACCTGGTCGTCGAGAAGATCCTCGCGCGCGACGAGCCGCTGCCGCCGGAGTGGCCGGTGCACGGCACCACCGGCTACGACTTCCTCAATTGCGTCTGCGGCCTGCTGCTCAACCCTGCGGCCGGCGCGCGGCTCGAGCGCTTCTACCGCAGCTTCACGCGCGAGACGCTCGCCTTCGACGACCTGCTGTACCAGGCCAAGCGCCTCATCATGCGCACGGCGCTGGCCGGCGAGCTCAACGTGCTCGCCAGCGCGCTCGCGCGCATCGCGGAAGCCGACCGGCGCACGTGCGACTTCACGCTGAACGGCCTGCGCAACGCGCTGCGCGAGATCGTCGCCTGCTTCCCGGTCTACCGCACCTACGTCGACGAGGGCGTCACCAGCGAGAACGATCGCCGCTATATCCATCAGGCGGTCGACGCGGCGAAGCTGCGCGGCCGCGCCGCCGACGTCTCGGCCTACGACTTCGTGCGCGAGGTGCTGCTCACCACCATCGCCGAGGGCAGGCCCGAGGGCTACCGCCAGCAGGTGCTCTCGCTGGCGATGAAGGTCCAGCAGTACACGGCACCCGTCACCGCCAAGGGCCTCGAGGACACCAGCTTCTACGTCTACCATCGCCTTGCCGCGCTGAACGATGTCGGCGGCGATCCGCGCGCGTTCGGCGTCACGCCGCTGGCGTTCCACCGCGCCAGCCGCGAGCGCCAGCGCGCCTGGCCGCACACCATGCTGGCCACCTCGACCCACGACAACAAGCGCTCCGAGGACGTGCGCGTGCGCATCGCCGCGATCTCGGAGCTGACCGAGGAGTGGCGCGCGCGCGTGCTGCGCTGGGCCCGCATGAACCGGGCCCACAAGCGCCGCATCGACGGCCTGCGCGCGCCGAGCCTCAACGACGAGTACCTGCTGTACCAGACGCTCGTCGGCGCCTGGCCGGTTCCCGACCCCGACGCCGGCGAGCTCGACGCGCTGCGCGCGCGCATCCGCGACTACATGCTCAAGGCCGTGCGCGAGGCCAAGGTGCACACGTCGTGGATCAATCGCAACGAGGCCTACGAGGACGCCGTGACCGCGTTCGTCGACGCGCTGCTGGCGCCGGGCTCGGGCAACGCGTTCCTGGCCGAGCTCGTGCCGTTCGTGCGCAAGCTCGTGCCGCTCGGCTTCTGGAACAGCCTCACGCAGACGCTGCTCAAGCTGACCGTGCCGGGCGTGCCGGACATCTACCGCGGCAGCGAGCTGTGGGACTTCTCGCTGGTGGACCCCGACAACCGGCGGCCGGTGGACTACGATCGCCGCGCGGCGTTGCTCGGCGAGATCGCGGCGGCGGCGGCCGAGCCCGCGGGCCGCGCCGGCCTCGCGCGCGCGCTGCTGGAGAGCGCGGCGGACGGCCGCATCAAGCTGTTCCTGACCTGGTCGGCGCTCAACCTGCGGCGCAGCCACGAGGCCCTGTTCGCGCTCGGCGAGTACGTCCCGCTGCGCACCACCGGCGCGCGGGCCGAGCACGTGGTCGCGTTTGCGCGCCGGCGCGGCGACGAGACGGTGGTGGTGGCGGCTGG
>CAZGTK010000075.1:0-9274 GCA_964528415.1 uncultured Burkholderiales bacterium
CGATGCGGGCGACTTGCGGGGTGATGTCGGCGCGAATGCCCATGGTGCGGCCGGACAATTGGTCGACCAGCTTGAAGGTGCTCAAATCCATGTCGTGCCCGCTGCCGGTGAGCAGCGACTCGACGTACTCGATGAGCGGCGGCGTCACCAGCTGGTAGCCATGGCCGCGAAACAGGTCGAGCAGCCCGCGGCGGGCACGCTCGAGGCGCGCCGCCTCGGGCGGCAGCAGATCCTGGATGTGCTCGGGAAGGAGCCAGTTGCGCATGGTCGGCGCGCCCGCGGTCGATCAGTTGCGGACGAGGAACAGGAGCAGCACGCCGGCCACCATCGCGCTCAGGCCGATGAAGCGGATCTGGCCGTCGCTCATCTCGGTGAGCCTGCGGAACGCCTCGCGCCAGAGGTTGGGCGCGAGAAACGGCAGCACGCCCTCGATCACCAGCATCAGCCCGACGGCGAGCAGCAGCGTCGTGAGCACCTGCGCGTTCCCCCCATCAGCGCCGGCCCGCCCGCGGACCGGCCGCTACTTGCCGCCCCGGCTCGGGGCGTTGAAATAGCGGAAGAAGTCCGAATCGGGCTCCAGCAGCAGCAAGTCGCTCTTGCTCTTCAGCGTCTGCCGGTAGGCTTCCATGCGCCGGTAGAAGGCGAAGAACTCGGGATCGCGCTCGAACGCCTTCGCGTAGATCGCGGTTGCCTTCGCGTCGCCGTCGCCGCGGATGCGCTGGGCGTCGCGGAACGCCTCGGCGACGATGACCTCGCGCTGGCGGTCGGCGTCGGCGCGGATGCGCTCCGCCTCCGCCGCGCCGGTCGCGCGCAGCTCGTTCGCGACCCGCTTGCGCTCGGCTTCCATGCGCCGATAGACCGACTCGCTGACCTCGGCCGGCAGGTCGACCCGCTTTAGCCGGACGTCCACCACCGCGATGCCGATCTTGGCGGCGTCGACGTCGGCGCGCTCGCGCTGGATGGACATGATCTTGTCGCGCTCGCCGGAGACGACGTCGTGCACGGTGCGCTTGCCGAACTCGGCGCGAAGGCCGTCGTTGATGGTCTGCTGCAGGCGCGTCTGCGCGCGCGCCTCGTCGCCGCCCACGCTGATGTAGAACTGCTTGGCATCGACCACCCGCCACTTGACGAAGAAGTCCACCAGCACGTTCTTCTTCTCCGAGGTGATGAAGCGCTCGGGCTCGGGCGTGTCGTAGGACAGGATGCGGGTGTCGAAGTAGCGCACGTTCTGCACCACTGGCAGCTTGAAGTGCAGCCCCGGCTCCTTGCTCACCTGCACCACCTCGCCGAGCTGGAACACCAGCGCATTCTGGCGCTCGTCGACCGTGTACACGCTCAGGCTGGCGATGATCACGATCACCACCAGCGCGACGACCAGGATTCCGGGATTCCTCATGGCCTCACCTCCCGCTCGCGGCTGCGAAACGCCTCGCGGGAGCGCGCCGCGCTGTCGGCCGGGGTCTGCTCCGGGGGCGTCGGCGGCTTGGCCGCCATCTCGGCGGCTCCTGGCGCCGCCCCGGTCATCTGGATGATCTTGTCGAGCGGCAGCATCAGCAGGTTGCCGCTGCCCTGCTTGTCGATCACCACCTTGCTCGTGCTCGCCAGGACGTGCTGCAGCGTCTCGACGTACATGCGATCGCGCGTCACGGCGGGCGCGCGCTGATACTCGGTCAGGATCTGCGTGAAGCGGCTGGCGTCACCCTCGGCGGTGGCCACCACGCGCTGGCGGTGGCCCTCGGCCTCCTCCATCATCCGCGCCGCGGTGCCGCGGGCGCGCGGTATGACGTCGTTGGCGTAGGCGCGGCCCTCGTTGATCAGGCGCTCGCGGTCCTGCCCGGCCTTGACCGCGTCGTCGAAGGCGTCCTGCACCTGCTCGGGCGGCTGCGCGTTCTGCAGGTTGACCTTGCTGATGCTGACCCCGGTGCCCCAGCGATCGAGGATCTCCTGCATCAGCCTGCCGGCGTCGGCCGCCAGCTGGTCGCGACCCTCGTAGAGCACGAAGTCCATGCGGCTCTTGCCGACCACCTCGCGGAAGGCGGTCTCCGCGACCTGTCGCACCGCCTCGTCCGGCGAGCGCACGTTGAACAGGTAATCCTCGGGGCTCTTGAGCACGTACTGCACCGCGAACTGCATGTCGACGATGTTCTCGTCGTCGGTCAGCATCAGGCTCTCGCGCAGCACCTTGCTGCGCGCGTCGTTGCGGTAGCCGATCTCGACGGTTCGCACCTGCGAGAAATTGACGATCTCGACGCTTTCGATCGGGTACGGCAGGTGCCAGCGGGGGCCGGGCATGGTGGTCTCGACGAACTTGCCGAAGCGCAGCACCACGCCGCGCTGGCTCGCGTCGACGATGTAGAAGCCGCTGGCGAGCCAGACCAGCAGCAGCAGGCCGCCGACCAGCCAGATGCCGCCCTTGAACGGGGGGCCGCCGCTGCCGGCTTCACCGCCCTGCCCGTCGCCGCCCCGGCCGCCGAACAGGTTCTGCAGCTTCTGCTGCAGGCCGCGCCAGAGCTCGTCCAGGTCGGGGGGGCCCTGGTTTCCGCGCTTCCCCCACTGGGGATCATTGAGTGCCATAACGATGAATTGAAGATGTTGCAGGTCAGGAAGCTGCCACGCGCGGTTCCGGCTCGTCGGCGACTTGCTCCAGCGAGGGAAGCGGCGGCGAGAAGCGCTCGTCGAGGGCCGCGCGCAACGCATCGATGCCGGCCCCCGTGCGGGCACTGACGAAAACGCGCGCGATTCTACCATACTCGTCGCGCTCGACGCCCGCGGGGAGGCCTGCCAGGTCGATCTTGTTGAGCACCAGGATCTGCGGCACGCCGTCCGCGCCGATCTCCGCCAGCACCCGGTTCACCTGCTCGATCTGGTCCGCGCGCACCGGGCTTGAAGCGTCGACGACGTGCAGCAGCAGCCGCGCGCGCACGGTTTCCTCCAGCGTGGCGCGGAACGCGGCGACCAGTTCGTGCGGCAGATCGCGGATGAATCCCACCGTGTCGGAGAGCACCGCCGTTCCGGTCCGGGGCAGGTGGATGCGCCGCGACGTGGTGTCGAGCGTCGCGAACAGCTGGTCCGCGGCGTAGGCGCTGCCGTGAGCCAGGGCATTGAACAGGGTCGACTTGCCCGCGTTCGTGTAGCCGACCAGCGAGACGCTCGGCACCGCGGCGCGCTCGCGCGCGCGCCGCTGCACGTCGCGCTGGCGGCCGACCCGCTCGAGCTTCTCCTTCAGCAGCTTGACGCGCTTGCCGATCAGGCGCCGGTCGGTCTCCAGCTGGGTCTCGCCCGGCCCGCGCGGGCCGATGCCGCCGCGCTGCCGTTCCAGGTGCGTCCAGCCGCGCACCAGGCGGGTCGCCAGGTGCTCGAGCTGCGCCAGCTCCACCTGCAGCTTGCCTTCGTGGCTGCGGGCGCGCTGGGCGAAGATGTCGAGAATCAGGCTGACCCGGTCGACCACCCGGCACTGCAGCGCGCGCTCCAGGTTGCGCTCCTGGACCGGTGAGAGCTCGTGGTTGAAGACGACGAGCGAGCCGCCCTCGTGCGCCAGCGCCTCGCCGATCTCCCGCACCTTGCCGCTGCCGGCGAAGGTGGCGGGGTCCGGGCGGTCGCGCCGCCCGGTGACCACGGCAACCGTTTGCAGCCCGGCGCTCTGGGCGAGCAACGCCAGCTCCTGCAGCGATTCGCGGCTCAGCGGATCGCCGAGGTCGAGGCCCACGAGGACCGCGCGGTCCCCGTCGGCGGGACGCTCAAGCATCCGATCCGGGGCCGTGCTCGAACGGAATGTTCACCGGGCGGGAGGGCACCACCGTGGAAATGGCGTGCTTGTAGACCATCTGGGTGACGGTGTTCTTCAGCAGGACGACGTACTGGTCGAACGAGTCGATCTGCCCTTGGAGCTTGATTCCATTTACCAAGTAAATGGAAACCGGGATGTGCTCCTTGCGCAGGGTGTTGAGGAACGGGTCTTGTAGGGTCTGCCCTTTCGAGCTCATGGCTGCTCCAAAAAAGATTGTTTTTTGAACGTTCTACTGTATCCGAATTGGATACCCAAATAAACCGTGGGGCAAAACCGACCGCTGCCCTCCTTCGACCGGCGAACCCGGCGGCGGTTTCCCGGCGCCCGCGCTAGCGGCGCCGGGAGCCGCGGCCGCGGTCGTACGGGTTGGCGCCTTCTCGGAACGCCACGCGCAGGGGCGTTCCCTGAAGCTCGAAGGCCCGCCGGAAACTGTTCTCCAGATAGCGCCGGTAGCTCTCGGGGACGCGGCTCAGCGCGCTGCCGTGGATGACGATCAGCGGCGGATTGGAGCCGCCCTGGTGCGCGTAGCGCAGCTTGGGCCGCACGATGCCGGCGCGGGGCGGCGCCTGGCGGGCGACGAACTCGTGCAGCAGCCGGGTCAGGCGCGGCGTCGACATCTTCGCCGTCGCCGACGCGTACGCCTCGTCCACGGAGCGCAGCAGCGCGTCGATGCCGGTCCCGTTAAGCGCCGACACGAAGTGGAACCGTGCGAAGCTCAAAAAGTCGAGCTTGCGCGCCAGCTCCCGCTTGACCCAGGCGCGCTGCTCCTCGTCGAGGCCGTCCCACTTGTTCACCGCCACCACCAGCGCCGTGCCGGACTCGAGGATGAAGCCGGCGACGTGGGCGTCCTGCTCGGCGATCTCGGCGCGCGCGTCGAGCACGAGCACCGCGACGTTGGCCTCCTCGATCGCCTGCAGCGTCTTCACCACCGAGAACTTCTCCACGGTCTCCTCGACCCGGCCGCGGCGGCGCAGCCCGGCCGTGTCGATCAGCGTGTAGTGCCGGCCGCCGCGCTCGAACTCGACCTCGATGCTGTCGCGCGTGGTGCCCGGCTCGTCAAACGCGATCACGCGCTCCTCGCCGAGCAGCGCGTTGACCAGGGTCGATTTGCCGACGTTGGGCCGGCCCACCACGGCGATGCGCGGATGGGTCGCGACGCTCGCCTCTTCATCGTCCGGCGGGAAGCCCGCCAGCGCGTGCTCGACCAGGTCGCCGACGCGCTCGCCGTGGGCGGCGCTGATCGGCAACGGCTCGCCCAGGCCGAGCTCGAAGAAATCGGCCTGCGCCGCCTCGGGCGCGAGGCCCTCCGCCTTGTTCACGGCCAGCACCACCGGCTTGCCGCTGCGGCGCAGCTCGACGGCGATCTCGCGGTCCTGCGGCGCGACGCCCTGGCGCGCGTCGACAAGGAACACCACGACATCGCCCTCGTCGATCGCCTGGCGCGTCTGGCGCGCCATGTGGGCAAGGATGCCCTCTTTCGCCTCGGGCTCGAGGCCGCCGGTGTCCACCACCAGAAAGCTGTGGCCCCCGGAGCGCCCCGCGCCGTAATGACGGTCCCGCGTGAGGCCCGGGATGTCCGCGACCAGCGCCGCGCGGCTGCGCGTGAGGCGGTTGAACAGGGTCGATTTGCCGACGTTGGGCCGGCCGACCAGGACAAGGGTGGGTTTCATCGTCGGGCCGGGGCGTAGGCGGGCCGCAGGCGCGGCCGCTTACCGCACCCGCAGCAGGAACAGCCCGCCCTCGGTGGTCTGCACCAGGATTCCCTGCGGCGTCGCCACGGGCGCGGCGACGATGGGTTTGCCGTCGGTAGCGACGCGGGCGGCGAAGGCGCCGTCCCCCGCGTTCAGGAAGTGCACGTACCCCTCGAAGTCCCCGGCGACGACCAGCGCGCCGGCGGCCAGCGGCCGCCCCGTGCCGCGATTCGCCAGCTTCTCCTGCTTCCACAGCTGGCTGCCCCGCACGCGATCGAAGGCGACGGGGATCCCGCGCTCGCCGGTCACGTAAACCCCGCGCCCGTCGGCATCGAGCCCGACGTGGCTGGAAAGCTCGGCGGTCCAGAGCGGGTTGCCGTTGCGCACGTCGTAGCAGCCGACGCGGCCCTGGTAGGCCACGGCGCAAACCGCGCTTTCCACCACGGCCGGGGTGCTGGTGATGTCGGCGATGCGCTCGAGCTCGGTCGCCCCGCGGGGTTGGGCGACGGAGACTTCCCAGCCCACGAGCCCGTTGTCGAGTCGCAGCGCCACCAGCTTGCCGCCGGGGAACCCGGAGAACACCGCGCCCCGCACGACGCGCGCGCCGGCAAAATTGCGCAGCGTGAGCGGCGGATTGGCGCGCTGGTAGACCCATTTTCGGCTGCCGCTGCCGGCGTCGAAGCCGAACAGCCGCCCGTCGCTGCCGCGCGCGACGACGATGCCCTCGGCGACCTGCGGCGGGCTGAGAACCTCGGTTCCCATGCGCGCCGTCCACTTGGCCGTGCCGCTCGCGTCGAACGCGAGGACGTCGCCCTCCGGCGTGCCGACGACCACGACACCGTCGCCCGCCCCGACCCCGCCGCTGAGCCGGCGATCCAGGCTGATGCGCCACACTTCGCGCCCGCTGGCGAGATCGAAGCGGGCCAGTGCGCCGTTCGCGCCGGCCGCGTAAACGGCGTCACCGTCCACCGCGGGCGCGAGCCCGAGGCCGCGGCCGGCGCTGATGCCGGCCCGCCAGACCACCTCCACGCTCGCCGACGGGGTGAACTCCGCGAGCGGCGTCGGCTTGATCGCGGGGCCGCCGCCGCCGAACCAGCCCGAGATGGTGGAGCAGCCGCCGGCGAGGAGCGCCAGCGCGGCCGCCGCGACCGCCCGCCGAACCGCCCTCATGGCTTCGCCCCCGGCAGCGCGTCGCGCTTCACTTCCACCAGCGCGCGGAACGGGCTTTCCGCCGCGGTCTGCTCGAGCGCTTTATCGTAGGCCGCCCGCGCCTCGTCGGCTTTGCCCTGCGCCTGCAGGACGTCCCCGCGCAGATCCGCGAACAGCGCCTCGAACCCGGGCGTCGCCGGCGCAGCCAGCGTTGCGGCCGCTTCGTCGAGGCGCTTCTGCGCAAGCTGCACGCGCGCCAGCCGCAGCCTGGCCGTGTCCTGCAGGGTGTCCTCCTGCGCGTTCTCCGCTGCCCATTGCAGCTCGGCGCGCGCCGCTTCGAGATCGCCCTTCGCCACGGCGAGGCGCGCCACCGCCAATGCAGCGCGCGGCGCGTAAGCGGACTTGGGATGGCTGCCCCGCAGCGACCGCGACTCAGCGACCGCTCGGGCAAGGTCACCCGGCACCAGCGCCAGCTCCACCGCCTGGTAGGCGGCGCCCGCCTCGCGCGCCTGCTGCGCCTGGTAGTAACGCCAGCCCTGCACGCCTCCCAGCGAGAGCCCGAACGCGGCCAGCGCCAGCAGCACCAGCCGCCCGTTCTCCTTCCACCACGCCTTCAGCGCGTCGATCTGTTCCTGTTCTTCAAGGTCGTATGCCACCCGGATCCCCCAACTGTGCCAATCACGCCGGCGCCGCCGCCGGCCACGCCTGTTCCTTGAGCAGCGCCGGCGCCTCGTCGGCCGCCACGCGGACCTGCTCTGCCGCGGTACGCAGCGGCTTGATGCTCAGCTCGCCGGCAACCGCTTCCTCGTCGCCGATGATGACGGCGAAAAGCGCGCCGCTCGCGTCGGCCTTCTTCATCTGCGACTTGAAACTGCCCCCGCCGCAGTGAAGCACGACTCGCAGGCCGGCGTCGCGCAGCCGCTCGGCCACCATCGGCGCCATCGCGTCGGCCTGGGCGCCCTGGTGCACCAGGTAGACGTCCGCACGGCGCGCGGCGAGGCGCTCCGAGCCTTCCAGCAGCGCCAGCAGGCGCTCGAGGCCCATGGCGAAGCCGCAGGCGGGCGCCGGCTTGCCTCCCAGCTGCTCCACCAGGCCGTCATAGCGCCCGCCGGCGCAGATGGTGCCCTGGGCGCCGAGGCGGTCGGTGACCCACTCGAACACCGTGCGGTTGTAATAATCGAGCCCCCGAACCAGCCGCGGATTGACCGTGGCCTCGACGCCGTGACGGCGCAGCAGCCCCTGCAGCGCCTCGAAATGCGCGAGCGAGTCCTCGTCGAGATCGTCGAGCAGGCGCGGCGCCCCCGCGATCAGCTCCTGCATCGCCGGGTTCTTGCTGTCGAGGATGCGCAGCGGGTTGGCGTGCAGCCGGCGCTTCGCGTCGGCGTCCAGGGCGTCGACCCTCGCTTCGAAGTAGGCGACCAGCCGCGCGCGGTAGCGCGCTCGCGCTTCGCTGCTGCCGAGCGTGGAGATCTCCAGGCGCAGGTCGGACAGGCCGAGCAGGCGCCAAAGCCGCGCGGTCATCACGATCTGCTCGGCGTCGACGTCGGGGCCGGGATAGCCGAGCGCCTCGACGCCGATCTGGTGGAACTGGCGGTAGCGGCCCTTCTGCGGGCGCTCGTGGCGGAACATGGCGCCGCCGTAGTAGAGGCGCTGCGGTCCCGCATAGAGCAGGTTGTGCTCCAGCACGGCGCGCACGCACGACGCAGTGCCCTCCGGCCGCAGCGTGAGGCTCTCGCCGTTCAACTGGTCGACGAAGGTGTACATTTCCTTCTCGACGATATCCGTCACCTCGCCGATCGAGCGCACGAACAGCTCGGTGCGCTCGACCAGCGGCATGCGGATCGGCCGGTAGCCGTAGGAGCGCAGCCAGTCCTGGAGCTGCGCCTCGAACGCCTCCCAGCGCAGGGCCTCCTCCGGCAGGATGTCGTTCATGCCGCGGATGGCTTGGATCGTTCCGGTCATGGGTCGTCGTGGTTTCGATTCTTTCCCGGGCGCGCCGGGCGGCGCGTCAGCCGGCCTCTGCCGGATCGGTTTCGGCCGGCGCCGGATGCCGGCGGGGGTAGTGCGAAGCGACGTAGTCGTCGACGATGCGCTGGAACTCGGCGGCGATGCCGTTTCCCTTCAGCGTCACCGTCTTCATGCCATCGACGTAGACCGGCGCCACCGGCACCTCGCCGGTGCCGGGCAGGCTGATGCCGATGTTGGCGTGCTTGCTCTCGCCGGGACCGTTGACGACGCAGCCCATGACGGCGACGTTCATCTCTTCCACGCCGGCGTACTCGGCGCGCCAGCGCGGCATCTGCTGGCGGATGTAGGCCTGGATGTCGCGGGCCAGCTCCTGGAAGAACGTGCTGGTGGTGCGGCCGCAGCCCGGGCACGCCACCACCAGCGGCGTGAACGAGCGGATGCCCATGGTCTGCAGCAGTTCCTGCGCGACGACGACCTCGCGGGTGCGATCGCCGCCCGGCTCCGGCGTGAGGGAAATGCGGATGGTGTCGCCGATACCCTCCTGCAGCAGGACCGCCAACGCGGCCGACGACGCCACGATCCCCTTGGAGCCCATGCCCGCCTCGGTCAACCCCAGGTGGAGCGGATAGTCGCAGCGGCGCGCAAGCTCCCGGTACACGGCGATCAGGTCCTGCACCCC
>CAZGTK010000076.1:0-9104 GCA_964528415.1 uncultured Burkholderiales bacterium
CCCGTGAACCTGACCGCGCGGCAGAAGGAGCTGCTCGAGGAGTTCGAGCAGATCTCGGCCGAGGGCGGCGAGCGCCACAACCCGCGCGCCAAATCCTGGATGGATAAGGTGCGCGAGTTCTTCCAATCGTAGGAAGAACTCGTGCCCCTTACTGCGCAGGCTAACCTCCGCGCAGCGGAGGTTCAGCGCGGCACGCGCGGCCGGAGCTACAAGGTGAAAGAATTCTTTCAGGGTTGAACGAACTCTTTCACCTTGCTGCGAAGACTAACCTCCGCGCAGCGGAGCCCGGAATCCAGAAAGCCTGCTCCCGCCCTGGATTCCGGCCTGCGCCGGGATGACGCGGCCGCAAGACTCCCGCCGGTGCGCGCCGGAACGAAGGATCTCGCCGCTCTCCCGTGATCCCCGGCGCGACGACGGGCCGCGGTGGCGCGTCGAACGGCGCGATTCTTCAGTAGACTGCCCGTCATGACGCTTCGCTCCGTCCTTCCGGTCGCCCTGTGCCTCGCGTTTTCAGGCGCGGCCGCCGCGGCGCCGGCCGCCGACGTGGTCGGCGTGCGCGCATCCGGCAACGCCGGCGCGTACTCGCTCTCCGTGACCGTGCGCAGCGACGAGAAGGGCTGCGCGCAGTACGCCGACTGGTGGGAAGTGCTGGCCGCCGACGGCCGCCTGCTCTATCGCCGGGTTCTGTTCCACAGCCACGTCGACGAGCAGCCCTTCACCCGCTCGGGCGGTCCGGTCGCGATCGCGCCCGGCGACACGGTCTACGTCCGCGCGCACCTGAGCACGACCGGCTACGGCGGCGCCGTGTTCAAGGGCTCGCCGGCCGCCGGGTTCGCCCGCGATCCTTCGCCGCCCGCGCTGCCGGACCATTCGCGCGCGCCGCCGCTGCCCGACGGCTGCGCGTTCTGAGACGGCCGGCCGCGCTACAATCGCGCGGCGAACCACAAGAAACCAAAGGAGGCTTGCATGCTGAAGATCTGGGGCCGCGCCAATTCCATCAACGTGCAGAAGGTGCTCTGGTGCGCCGACGAGCTGGGACTCGCGTACGAGCGCGTCGACGCCGGCATGGAGTACGGCGTGGTCGGTACGTCCGAGTACCGCGCATTGAATCCGAACCGCCTGGTACCGACGATCGAGGACGACGGCTTCGTGCTGTGGGAGTCCAACACCATCGTGCGCTATCTGGCGGCCAAGCACGGCGCCGGCACCTTGTGGCCCGCCGACGCGGCGGCGCGCGCCGACTCGGAGAAGTGGATGGACTGGCAGATCGCGACCCTGTGGCCGCGCCTGCGTCCCGTGTTCTGGGGGCTCGTCCGCACCCCGCCCGAGAAGCGCAACGCCGAGGAGATCGAAACCTCGCGCCGGCAGACGGCCGACTGCTTCGGCATCGTCGACGAGGCGCTGAAGGGCCGCGACTTCCTCGGCGGCAAGGCGTTCACGATCGGCGACATCGCGGTCGGCGCGTGCGCGCAGCGCTGGTTCAACCTGCCGGTGGAGCGCCCGGCGGCGCCGAACCTGGAAAGCTGGTATCGGCGGCTGCAGGCGCGCAAGCCGTTCCAGGACTGGGTCGACAAGCCGCTGACGTGACGCCGCGCCGCTAGCGACAGACGCCGACGCGGTAGTCGCCGTCCTCGCGCCGCAACGCCGTGTCCACGAGGACGTTCCACCAGCCCATGGCATCGCCCGAGCCGCGGGCGTAGGTCAAGCCCCAGCGCACGTACGCGCGGCCGCGGCTGACGTGGGTCACGTTGTCGCTGAAATAGGGGTCGCACGGCGGCGGCGTCGGCCAGGTCCGCACGGCGACGCTCGCGCGCGCGATCGGCTGGCCGCCGTCCACCGCCACCACCTCGTAGCGGTAGTCGCCGGCGGGCGCGAGCCCCCCGTCGGCGAAACTCAGTCCCGTGAACGGCGTCGGCGTGACCTTCACGGCCGGCTCCCCCGGGCGCGAGCGCAGCACGGCGTAACCCTCGGCTCCCGGCACGGCGGTCCAGGCGATGGCCGCCGAGGCGACGGACGCGTCCGCGTGCACCGCCAGCGGCGCCGGGGCGGCCGACGGCGCCGGAGCCGCGGCGGTCCCGGCGGCCAGGCGCTCCAGCATGCGCTTGACGGCGCGCACCTGAACGCCGTCGCGCGTCGCGTAGGCGTCGCCGGTGAACCCCCACCAGTCCCAGCAGCCCTTCGGGTTGAACGGGAAGCTCCAGGTGGCGGCGGTCTGCGGGTACAGCACGACGATGCCGTTGGTGTCCGCCCAGCGGTTGTAGCCGGCGTTGCGCACGAACGCATCGCCGATGCGGCCCGCGTGCTGCTGGCAGCCGTGGAACGCGACGTGCAACCGGCAGCGCCGGCCGCGCGCGCAGGCGTCCGGCACGAACACGTAGCCCTCGCGCGCCATGCCCGCGGCGCGCAGCGAGCCGTCGACGAATTCGGCCTGGTCGAACGAACGCAGATCGCCTTCCAGCGCGCCCTGCCTCATGGGCCGCAGCGCCCCGTAGAGGAACTGCAGCAGCTGGCCCGCGCCGTCGTAGTCGCAATCGACGATGAACTCGCCCCCCGTCACGCGGCAGCCCGCGCCGTGGTCCAGCGTGACCTGCGCGTGGCCGGCCGGCAGACCGGTCTGGTAGAAAACGGCGCCTTGCGGCAGGAACTCGCGGTAGTAGTGCGCCAGCGCGTCGGTGACGGGACGCCGCACGACGCCGTCGTTGTAGCCCGAGAAGAGCCACGCCCGCGCGCGTCCCAGGTTGGCGACGGGATCGATGCGGTCGGCCCGGGCCCATTCGCGCGTGACCCGCACCGACCGCGCGGCGTCCGGCTCGCCTTCCATGCAGCTGAAGCGGGCGCGGTCCAGGTCGCCCTCGGCGCACCCGAACGGGCCGCCGGCGAACGCGCCGACGCCGACGATGTCTCTGGAATGCGCGACGTGCAGCTGGACCGCCATGTACGCGCCGGAGGAAATCCCGGAGACCGTCGTCTGCGCCGGATCGAGCGCCAGCGCCGGCAGCCGCTCCGCCGGCGCCGCCGGCCCCGACCAAAGCGCCGCGAGCAGCAGCGCGCGACGAAGCCCGCCCATGAGGAGAGATCCCATGCAGCCGATGGTAGAAAGGCGCCCGCGCGCCGGCAAGCCGGGCCGATCCGACCCACGCCGCGGTCACGCCGGGCTCCTCGTTCCTGAGGCAAACTGTCGAGCGTGATGCGCAACGATCGACGCCGCTTCCTCGCCGCCTGGAGCGTGCTCGCGCTGGCGGGCTGCGCGCCGCGCCCGCTGGCGAAGCTCGGCGAGTCGCGCTCGCCGTTCACGCTCGGCGTCGCCTCCGGCTATCCGGCTGCCGACGGCTGCGTGCTGTGGACCCGGCTCGCGCCCGCCCCGCTCGCCGCCGGCGGCGGCTTGCCCGCCGCGCCGGTGGAGGTGCGCTGGGAAGTCGCCGAGGACGAGCGCTTCGACCGCGTGGTGCGCCGGGGCACGGCGCTGGCGGATCCCGCGTGGGCCCACTCGGTGCACGTCGAGGTGACGGGCCTGCAGCCGTCCCGCGTCTACTGGTACCGGTTCATCGCGCTCGGCCACGCCAGCCCGACCGGGCGCACCCGCACCGCGCCGCGGCCCGACGACGCCAACCCGCGCCTGCGCTTCGCGTTCGCGTCGTGCCAGAACTGGGAGCACGGCTACTTTGCCGCGTACCGCCACATGGCCGCTGAGGACCTCGACCTCGTCGTGCACCTCGGCGACTACATCTACGAGTACTCCAATCCGCTGACGGCGGTGCGCTCCCTGCACGCCGGCGAGCCCGTCACCCTGGACGGGTACCGCTCGTTCTACGCGCTGTACCGGTCGGATCAGGATCTGCAGGCCGCCCACGCCGCGTTTCCCTGGCTCGTGATCTGGGACGACCACGAAGTCGACAACGACTACGCCAACGACCAGAGCCAGGATCTCGACCCGCCCGAAGCCTTCCTCGCGCGTCGCGCCGCCGCCTATCAGGCGTACTACGAGCACATGCCGCTGCCGTCCTGGGCGCGCCCGCGCGGGCCGGCGATGCAGCTCTACGCGTCCGCGCGATACGGCTCGCTGGCCGAATTCTTCCTGCTCGACGGCCGCCAGTACCGCGATCCGCAGGCGTGCCCGCGCCCGGGCCGCGGCGGCGGGCGCTTCATCGAAGGCTGCGACGAGCGTCTCGATCCGGGTCGCACAATGCTGGGCGCGGCGCAGCAGCGCTGGCTGCTGGAGAGCCTGGCGCGGCACGACACCCGCTGGAACCTGATCGCCCAGCAGACGCTGATGGCGCAGGCCGACCGCAAGCCGGGCCCGGCGCGCGTCTTCCGGACCGACGGCTGGGACGGCTACGCCGCGGAGCGCCGGCGCATCCTGGAGACGGTGCGGGAGCGCCGCGTGAGCAACCCGGTCGTCATCGGCGGCGACATCCACGCCTTCGTCGTCGCCGATCTCAAGACCGATTTCGACGCGCCCGGATCGCCGACGGTGGCGAGCGAGTTCGTTACCACGTCGATCAGCTCCCGCAGCTACCCGCAGGAGCGCATCGACGCGATCCTGCCGGAGAATCCCCACCTGCGCTTGTACAGGACGCCCTGGCGCGGCTACACGACGATCGAGCTCACGCCGCTGCGGGCCACCGCGCGACTGATGGCACTGGACAACGTCGAAGACCCGGCCAGCGGCATCCGACCGCTGGCGAGCTTCGTCGTCGAGGACGGGCGCGCCGGAGCGCAGGCGGCGTAGTCCGAAGGGATCGACCGCGGGGCGCCGAGCCGGCGCTGCCGAAGGGGACGCGCCGTCGCAACGCCCGGCCACCGGGAATTTAACGTTCGGTCACTTTACTTTTGGCCGCCCGGCCCTAGAATCGGATGCCATAACCGGTCGGGCGAACGACCCGGCCGGAATCGTTACTTGGGGGTCATCGATGCGAATTGCCGCGGCCGCGCTGGCTGCGGCGCTGGCCGCTCCGGCCGGCGCCGCCACGTTTTTCGGACCGACGCCCTACGCCAGCTTCTCCGACAGCCCGTTCTTCACCGTGCCCGGCATGAGCCTGGAGACGTTCGAGGACGGGCTCGCCAACCTGCCCGGCGTGGTGTTTTCCTCCGCCGTCGTCCTCGGGCCGGCGTCGTTGACCGACTCGGTGGACGCCGACGACGGCGCGATCGACGGCTCCGGCACCGGCGGCCGCTCGATCTACAGCGCCAACCAGAACACGCTCGCCTTCGCCTTCGACGCCGGCGTGCTCGGCGCCCTGCCGACCCACGTGGGCATCGTCTGGACCGACGTCGGTTTCGTCACGTCCGGCACGAACGGGTTCGGCGACGTCGTGTTCGAGGCGTTCGATGGGGCCAACGCGTCGCTGGGCACGGTCACCGCGCTCAACCTCGGGGACGGTCTTTTCGGCGGGCAGACCGGCGAAGACCGGTTCTTCGGCGTGCGCAGCCTCGCCGGCATTTCGCGGGTCACGCTGACCATGCCCACGAGCCTGGACTGGGAAGCGGACCACCTGCAGCTGAGCGTCTCGCCGGTTCCGGAGCCCTCCACCTACGCCATGCTGGCGGCGGGGCTGCTGGCCGTGGTCGGCCTCTCGCGCCGACGCTCGGCGGCGCGTCGCTGAGGCTCCGCCCCGACCCGCCGCCGGCGGCCGCGGGCCGCCGTCTGCGCTTCAGGCGTGCCCGGCCGGATGGCCGGTTTCCTGCGGCTTGCCGATCGCGCCCAGCGCGGTCTGCACCAGCTCCTGCGCCAGCCGGTCGGTGAGCGGCCTCGGCGCGTGGATCATTCCGGCGCGCACCGCCAAGGCCATCGCCAGCGCCTGCAGGACGTCGCCGTTGGCCGTCTCGCCCAGCACGCGGATCTCGCGGTCGAGGCGCTCGAGGACCGCCGTCAGCAGCTGGTTCACGCGCATGGGCGAGACCGTCTCCGGGTGCAGCGGAAAATCGATGTGGTAGGTGGCGCCGGTGGCGGTTTCCACCCGATACGGAAGCGTCTTGGCCAAGAAAATCTCCTGTCGAAAACGGCGGCCCGCGCCGCGCCTGCTGCCCGGCGATCAGACGTACGCCAGCAGACGGCCGCAGGCGATGATCGCGACCCAGAAGGCGAGCGAGGCCGCCGCGTGGGCCCTGGCGGCGGCCGGCGCCGGCAGGCCGACGGACCACGACGCGGCCGAGCGGAACGGGCCCAGGTGGAACATGAGCGCGTTGAAGCCGGCCAGCATCAGCAGCGCCATCTTGACCACGAACACGCCGCCGCCGAGGAAATCCGCCGGATGCGCCGAGAACATGAGCAGGCCGCTCGGCACGATCAGCGCCAGCGCGCCGACGCTCCACGGCAGCAGGTGCCGCGCCAGCTGGTCGACCGGCACGCGCCGCGAGAAGCCCAGCACGCGCAGGTCGAACAGGATGATGCCGCCCGCCAGCACGGCGATGCCGACCAGGTGCACGATCTCGACCGCCGGATAGAGCCAGAGGCTCTCCCGCATGGCGCGCGCGAGCGGCAGCGCCTCCAGCGCCGCCAGCGGCGCCGCCGCGTGCTCCTGCATCAGCGCAGTTCGACCGTCTTGCCGTTCACGGTGATGCGCTCCGCGCGCACCTCCGCCGGGTCGCTGCGCTTGCGGTAGCCCTCGACCCTCGCCGACGTGCCGCTCGCCAGGTCCTCGGGCGGCAGGCCGCGGTTCTTCATCCGGCTCGGCGGCGCCAGGATCACGAGCCAGCGCTTGCCGTCCGCCTCCATCTCGACGTAGCCGTGGGGATGCTCGTAGCCGGATTTCGTGATCCTGCCCTCGAGCGTGAGCGGGGTGTCCTGGTCGTACTCGCTCCAGCCGTGGTGCGCCAGCGCCGGCGCCCCGAGAAGCGCAAGCACCGCTGCCACAGCCGCTGTCTGACGCATCATGCTGCCTCCGTTCATCGTGTCGCGGCCGCGCCCCCCGGGCCCGTCCGACGGATTCGACTGTCCCGCCGGCGGTTTGTTGCAGGGGCCGCGGCCAGCGCGGGGGGCCATTGCCGCCGCGCGGCGATCAGGGTATGTTTATAAGTGCTTGCTTATATCGATTGCCGACCAAGGAGTAACCGCAATGAAACGCTGGGTCATCGGACTGATCGGGGCCGTTTGCGCCACCCCCCTCGCACTGGCGGCCGACAAGGACAAGGCGCCGGCCCCGAGCGTCGCGCCGACCACCGAATGCATCAAGCTGGGCCGCGACAAGGGCCTCTCGGGCGAAGCCTACGACACCTTCCTGCGGGAATGCATCACCGCGCGCTCGAAGGGGGACTCCAACCCGGCCGGGGTGCCGACGAACATCACCCGAAGCTGCTCCGGCTGACCCGCGCGGCGCCGACCCCGCGGCGCATGCGCCTGTCCCGTGGATTCGCTCGCCGCCCATCTGCCTGAGATCGCCGTCGCCGCCGGCCTCGCCTGGGCCAGCGGCCTGCGCCTCTATTTCGTGCTGCTTGCCGTCGGCCTCGCCGGACGCTACGGCGGCGTCGACCTGCCCACGCACCTGGAAATCCTGGAAAGCCCGCTCGTCCTCGGCGCCGCGGGCTTCATGGTGCTGACGGAGTTTTTCGCCGACAAGATCCCCTGGCTCGACAGCCTGTGGGACGCCATCCATACGTTCATCCGCATTCCGGCCGGGGCCGCCCTGGCGGCCGCCGTCTTCGGCGACAGCGGCGAGGGCGTCGCGCTGGCGGCGGCCCTCCTCGGCGGCACGCTGGCGGCCAGCAGTCATTTCACCAAGGCCGGCAGCCGCGCCCTGATCAACACCTCGCCCGAGCCGGTCAGCAACGTGGCGGCGTCCTTCACCGAGGAGGCGCTGGCGGCGGCGGGCCTGTGGACCGCGTTCCATTTCCCGCTCCTCTTCGTTGCGCTGCTGATCGCCTTTCTGGCGATCGCAGGCTTCGTCGGCGTCAAGCTGGTCGCGGCGCTGCGCGCGGCGGCTCGGCGCTGGCGCGGCGACCCGCCGCCGCTCGCCGGACGCCCCTAGGGGCGCGCCGGCAGCGGCACGCCCTTCGCCTGCAGGATCGTCACCATCGGCCCCAGCTCGCGCGGGAACAGCGCGAGGTAACGGCGCGGCCGCCCGCCCTTCGGATACAGCCAAATGCCCATGCTGAGGATGCGCCGGCGGAACTCGACGCGCTCGATGTCGGCGTAGTCGAGCTCGGTGCGCACCAGGTAGATCGCGACCAGGAACTCATCGTAGAACGTCGCGCGCCCGAGCCCGCTCAAGTGAAACATCGGCGCGATGCCGGTGCGCACGCTGCAGCGCGTGCTGTAGAGCGGGCGCGAACGCTCCTCGCGCGCCGACTTGAGCGACGGGATGAACACCAGCGTGACGTAGCCGGTGACCGCCACCAGTCCCAGCAGCACCAGTACCAGCGTGTTGACGTCCTCGGGCACGGACGCGGATCAGCGATCGTCGGCGCGCGGCGCGGGCACGCCCTCGCCGGGGGCCGGCGGCCACGGCCGGCTGCTCGCGTCCCAGTCGGCGAACGGAAACGGCTTGTCCTCGGTGTTGAAGGTGAGGAACAGGAAGATGTTGTAGGCGTAGGCGGCGAGCTGGCGCCCGAATGCGACCAGGTTGCCGTTGGCCTCGCCGGTCACGAGCCGCAGCACGAATTGCAGCAGCACGACCGCCGCCAGCACGATCTCGGCGATGCTCCAGGCGATGGCGAGCAGCACCATGTGGATCGCGCGCAGCCAGACGCCGGTGGAAGTCAGGTTGTTCTTCAGGTCGTCGGTCATGCCGGTTCGACCGCGGTCACCGCCGAACGTGCCCCGGCGCCGCCGCGCCGCAACCCGGGCCGCCGGGCAGGCCATCGGCGGGTCATAGGGCCCGGCGCCAGAGGGTGCCCTGCGGCGAGTCCTCCAGCACGATGCCGGCGGCCAGCAGCTCGTCGCGGATGCGGTCGGCCTCGGCAAAGTTGCGCGCCTTGCGCGCCGCCGTCCGCGCCGCGATGAGGCGCTCGATCTCGGCGGCTTCCATGCCCTGCGCCTGCGCCGGCCCGCCCTGCAGGAACTCGGTCGGGTCCTGCTGCAGCAGGCCGAGCACGCCGCCGAGGCCCTTGAGCAGCGCGGCGTCGGCCGCCGCGCCGGTGCGGTTGAGGTCGTTGGCGAGCTCGAACAG
>CAZGTK010000077.1:0-9096 GCA_964528415.1 uncultured Burkholderiales bacterium
TGCATTCGGGGTCGTTGCCGGGCGAGGCGGGCCAATCGGCGTAACAGGTCCAGCCGTTCGTTCCCTCGCGCAGGACCACCATCGGGTCGCCAGCATTGGCAGGAAAAGCGAGCAGGGTGGCATCCTTCGAGATCGCCAGTGGCGCCGCGCTCATGGCGCTCTCCGGGACCGCGAGCACGGGCGCGATCAACAGGAAGCCGGAGAACGCGCCCGGCATCAGGTACCAGTAGCGCCACGCGGCGAGCAGGATCACCCAGCCGCCCGCCGCCACCGCAACGCCGTGCAGGAGGCTCGGCGCCGGCACCTGCACGAAATCGCGCCAGCCGTGCGCGAGCCAGTCGAACGGTCGCGTCAGCGGCACGCGCCGCACAGGCGCGGGCGTCAGCTGGCCGGAAGGCTCGGTGTTGCTCGTCATGGGATCGGCGGGGTCGACGGAACCGGGCGATTGTGGCGGCGCCGCGCGGGGGTGTCCAGCCGGCGCCGGCGCAACCGGGCGGCGGCTAGGCGCTGCGGGCGAGGCGCGCGCGCTGCGGCGTCAGCGCCGCCAGCAGGCGCCTGACGCCCAGCCACTGCTGACGCCAGAAGCCGTCGCCGTAATCGCGGCCGGCAAGCTGGTCGCGGATGCCGGTGGGCGGGAACACGGCGTCGAAGCGCGCGGTGCGAAAGACGACGTCCCAGAGCGGGAACAGCGTGGCGAAATTGCAGCCGCGCGCGCGGCCCTCGTGGCCGAAGCCGATCGCGTGATGGACGCGATGGTACTGCGGGCTCACCAGCAGCCGGTTGCCGAAGCGGCCGAACGACAGCCGTACGTTGGCGTGGGACAGGCTCTCGACCAGCATGACGGTCACCACCAGCCACGGGAACGTCTCCGCCGGCACCCCGACCAGCAGCGCGACGCCGGTGAACCAGGCGTAGCGCAGCACGTCGTCGAGCAGGTGGTTGCGGTCGTCGGTCCAGAACGTCATCTGCCGCTGGCTGTGATGCAGCGCGTGCAGCGCCCACCACGCGCCCACGCGGTGCTGCAGCCGGTGCATCCAGTAGTCGGCGAAGTCCAGCACCAGCAGGTAGGCGAGGAACGACAGCGCCGCGCTGTCGCGCAACGGCGGCAGCAGCTCCTCCAGCTGCAGCGGCGAGAAGCCGCGCAGCCGCAGCCACTGCTGCAGCGCGAGGAACAGCGGTCCCACAACCAGGAACAGGAACAGCGGGATGAGTCCGAGGCGCTGCAGCAGCGTGTAGAGGATGTCGACGCGCGCCTCGCGCCGGTCGGCCCAGCGCTCCACCGGCCGCCAGCGCTCGAGCGGCGCCAGCACCGCCAGCGCGACCACGATGGTGGCGGCGCCGAGGACGAACACCTCCATCGAGTCGTAGACGTCGTCGGCGAACTCGGCCAGCCCAAGCGCGTAGAGCGCCGGCAGCACCACGCCCTGGAACACCCAGCCCTGGATCTCGGCGTAGAGCGCTTCCATCAGGACAGCGTCGCGAAGCAGAAGCCGCGCGCCTTCAGGCCCGCGATGAGGGGATCGAGCATCGGCGCGAACGGCTCCTGCCGCGACCAGATGCCGAGGTGCATCATCAGGATGTCGCCGGCGCGGATGTTTTTCAGCGCGCGCTCGAGCAGCGCGCCGTTGGGGTACTTGTCGGATGGGAGCTCGTCGCCGAGGAAGCCCGCATCCGCCCAGCCGACGTGGCGCGCGAAGCCGCAGGCCTTCGCGTACTCCAGCGTGCGCGGCGTGGTGCGCCCGCCCGGCGCGCGCCACAGCGGGTCGAGGTCGCGGCCGGTCATCGCCTTGAACGCCGCGCCCGGCTGCCGCAGCTCCCGGCAGACGCCGTCGCGGTCCAGCAGCTCGCGCGGCTTGCCGCCCCAGGCCACGTACGCCACCTTGCCGGCTTCGGCGTCCTGGCGGAAGTACCAGTGCCGCCAGGTGTGGCTGCCGAACGCGTGACCCTCGGCGACGCGCGCGCCAGTACGGCGCCCACGACGCGTCGAGCGAGAAGTCGCCGCGATAGGTCTTCTCGTTGGCGACGAAGAACGTCGCCCGCACGTCGTGCTTGTTCAGGATCTGCGCGATCAGCTCGGCCGACTGCATGCCGCCGGTGTCGAGCGTGAGGTAGACCGGCTTGTCGCACGCCGCCGCCGCGCCCGCCGCCAGCGTCATCATCGCCATCGCGCAGACGGAGACGGCGCGGCCCGCGAGCCGGCGACAGGCCACGGCAGAGGCGCGCAGACGCGGAGCAAACCGGTTTCGGCCCGAGGCGCCCGTGATCGCGGTCCTCTGCGTCTGTGCGTCTCTGCGGTGAAAGTGGTCGCCGAACACGGGCGCGAAGCGGGGCTGCTCAGGGCGTGTCGTAGGCGAGCAGGATGCCGTGCGGCGAGCGGCCGACCGGGATCTGCTTCGTCACCTTGCGCGTGGCCATGTCCACCACCGACACCTTGCCGATCCAGCGCGAGGTGACCCAGAGCTCCTTGCCGTCGCGGCTTAAGTCCATGCAGTCGGGCCCTCCCGGCACCGGGATCTGCTCGACGACTTTCAGCGTCTCGGTGTCGATCACGGTCACGGTGTTGGAGATCCGGTTGGAGATCAGCACGCGCTTGCCGTCGGGCAGCGGCAGGAAGTTGTGTGCGCCCTTGCCGGTGACGACGCGCCCCACCGTCTTCGGCACGCGCCAGTCGATGATCTCGAGGTGGTCCGAGCCGGTCATGCCCACCAGCAGGTGGCGCTGGTCGGGCGTCATCCAGATGCCGGCCGGCGCCTCGCCCACCGGGTGCTTCCACTTGATCGTCTGGGTCGCGAGGTCGATCGCCGCGACCTGGTTGTCCTCCTGCAGCGTGACGAACACCAGCGCGGAGTCGGCGGTGTAGGCGAGGTGGCTCGGCATGCGGCCCGAATCGATGCGCTTCACCAGCTTGAGGCTGGGCGCGTCGTAGATGTCCACCTGGTTGAGCCGCAGCGAGTTGATGACCAGCCACTTGCGGTCGGGGCTGTAGGCGAGGTGGTAGGGGTCGTCGATGCGCGGGATCCGCTGCACGATTTCGCCGCGCTTGGCGTTCAGCAGCACCAGGTCGTTGCCGGCGGCGTTGGCGACGATGATCTCGGGACCGGTCAGCGAGCGGATCAGGTGGTGCGGCTCCTTGCCGACGTAGATGCGCGCCGCCTCCGTGTAGGTGGCGATGTCGATCAGGCTGACCGTGCCGTCGCGCGAGTTGAGCACCACGGCGCGGTCCGCCAGCGCCGCCGTCGCCAACCCCAGGCCGGCCGCCAGCGCCGCCGCCCGAACCCACCGTTGCCGCTTGTCCATCGCCCCTCTCCCGCCTTGCCGGTCGGGCCTTAACGCCCGGCGCCGGGTCCGGTTGACCCCAGCCGAACCGCGCAGCGAGGTTAGCCGAGCGCCCTGCGGCTGGCAAGCGGGGCTGTCGACTCCGGCGGGCCGCCCGAAACGGGTATAGTCCGAAGGCAAATTTTCCCGGAGGCGGTCATGCGGTGGGAGCACGGGCGGCGCAGCGACAACATCGAGGATCGGCGCGGCACGCGCATGGGCGGCGCGGGCGTCAAGGTCGGCGGCCTCGGCATGGTCGTGATCCTGGTTCTCGCCCTGCTTCTCGGCGTGAACCCCCTGCAGCTCATGGACATGATGGGCGGCGCGCCGACCCAGGTCAGCGTGCCGCCGCAGCCCGCCCCCGGCGGCGCCAAGCCGGCGGATCCGACCGCCGACTTCGTCGCCGTGATCCTGGCCGACACCGAGGACACCTGGGGCCAGATCTTCGCCCAGGGCGGCGGCCGCTATCAGCCGCCGCGGCTGGTGCTGTTCGACGGCGCCACGCCGTCGGCGTGCGGCCTGGGCCAGGCCGCGATGGGGCCGTTCTACTGCCCCGCCGACGGCAAGGTCTACCTGGACCTCTCGTTCTTCCGCGAGCTGGACCGCCGCTTCGGCGCCCCCGGCGACTTCGCGCAGGCCTACGTGGTGGCGCACGAGGTGGGCCACCACATCCAGAACCTGCTGGGCATCGCGCCCAAGGTGCACGAGATGATGCAGCGCGGCTCGCGCGAGCAGGCCAACGAGCTGTCGGTGCGCATGGAGCTGCAGGCGGACTGCCTGGCGGGCGTCTGGGCGCACCACGCGAACCGCCAGCGCCAGCTGCTGGAGCCGGGCGACGTCGAGGAAGGGCTGCGCGCGGCGGCCGCGATCGGCGACGACACGATCCAGCGCAGGACGCAGGGTCACGTGGTGCCGGAAGCCTGGACCCACGGCTCCAGCGAGCAGCGCGTGCGCTGGTTCAAGCGCGGCATGGCGAGCGGCCAGATCGGCGCCTGCGACACCTTCCAGGCCGCGTCCCTGTAACCTCCTTCAGAGCCACGCGAGCCAGAGCCCGGCCAGCGCCAGCGTGGCGAGCGTGACCGGCACGCCGACCCGCGCGTGGCGGCGCCAGTCGATGGCGATGCCGCGACGCGCGGCCGCGTCCACGACGATGATGTTGGCGATCGAGCCGACGATCAGCAGGTTGCCCGCCAGCGTGCTGGAGAGCGCCAGCACGGTCCCCGCCAGCGGGTGCTCGGCGACCGGCAGCAGCAGCATCACGGCGGGCACGTTGGACACGACGTTCGACAGCACGAAGGACACGCCGAACAGCGTCGCCGGCTCGCCCAGCCGGATGCCCGCCTGGGCGAGATCCGCCACCACCGCCGCCGGCAGGCCGACGAACAGCGTCAGCTCCTGCCAGTCCACCAGCCCGAGCATGTGGCGCGAGTGCAGCCGGCGGCTCATGAGCAGCAGGCCCGCCCCGGCCAGCGCGAGCACCTCGCGCGGCACCGACGTGAACAGGAACGCGACCAGCAGCGCCGCGGCGACGGCGAGCCCCTTCGCCGCCTGCCAGGTGTCCAGCGCGGCGTAGCCTTCGGCGCGCCGCTCCAGCTCCTGCGCCGGCGGGGCGTCGGCGTCGGTGAGCGCCCAGCGGCCCCGCGTGAGCAGCACGATCAGCGCCCAGGTCGCGCCGAGCCCCAGCACCACCGGCGGCCCCGCCTGGCCCAGGTAGCCCGCGAACGGCAGCTTGAGCGTCTCCCCGATCAGCATGTTCTGCGGATTGCCGATCAGCGTTGCCGCCGAGCCGACGTTGGCGCTCATCGCCAGGGCGAGCAGATACGGCACCGGGTCGAGGCGGCGCGCGAGGCAGGCGTCGATCAGCACCGGCGCCACCGCCAGGCAGACCACGTCGTTGCTGAACACCGCCGAGAGCGCCGCCACCGCGGCGACCAGCGCGGCGAGCAGCGCCGGCGGCGACAGCGGCAGCGAGGCGAGCCGGCGCGTCACCCAGGTGTAGAAGCCGCCGAGGCGCAGCTGCGCCGAGACCACCATGAGCGCGAACAGCAGGATCAGCGTCGGCACGTGGACCGCGCGCCACGCCTCCTCCAAGCTCACCGCGCCGATCGCCACCAGCGCGATCGCGCCCAGCAGCGCGATGCCGGTGCGGTCGAGCTGCAGGAACGGCAGCGCCCCCAGGATCATTCCCAGGTAGACGAGGCCGAACACCAGGAGGACGGCGGTGGTCATGGCGGCGCGGGAGAAGCGCAGTGTACTCCAGGCGGGTTGCGATTGACCCACGCGCCGCCGCCCGGACGATGCTTCAATCGTACAAGAGCGGCGCGGCGACGCCTCGCCGCCGTCCACGAAGGAAGACACCCATGGCCGCACCCAAGAAGCCGCGCGGGCCGCAGCCGCCCGACGATACCAGCGTGCCGCCCGAGAGCGAGGAGCCGCGCGAGAAGAACGAGCGCATCCGCCGCAACCTGGTGAAGACCGTCATCGCGCTGCCGCTGCTCGACGAGCTGAACGCCGAGCGCGAAGCGCGGGCCGGGCGCCGCGTGAAGCCGCGCGTCTACCGCGTCATCATCGATCTCAACCTCGAGTACCCCGGCGGCCGCGCCAGCGCGCGCTCGTGGGTGCTGGACGCCATCGAGCGCCTGATCGACGCGAAGGCGACGCCGTCGGTGCGCGCCGACCAGGCGCCCGAGGCGGCGCGCTCGAACGACAACCCGCAATACGTCTTCGCGCGCCTCGAGGGCGACCTGATCCGCGAGCTGGTGCTGCTCGACGGCTCGACGCCGAAGCCCGGCGCGCCGGCCACCGACGAGCGCGGCGTCACCCGCGCGATCTACCAGATCTGGAAGGATTTCGAGGTCTTTCCGCTGCTGGTGAAGTCCACCGCCACGGTCAAGGCCGACGCCGCTCGGCGCGCGTTCTCCTGCGAGGGCCGCGACATCGTCTGGGCGGTGATCGACTCCGGCATCGAAGCCACGCACCTGCACTTCCAGACGCACGGCAACCTCGGCGCGGTTCCCGACGACTGGCACGCCGACTTCACCGGCGAGGCCCGCCCCGCCGGCGCCGATCCGACGCGCAACACCGCGCTGATCGACGGCTTCGGCCACGGCACCCACGTCGCCGGTATCATCGGCGGCGAAGTCAAGCCGCTCGGCAACGACCAGCCGCACCCCAGCATCGTCGCCTACAGCCGCATGCTGAAGGCCGACGGCGAGCAGGCCGGGCGCGACGTGAGCTACGAGCCGCTGCCGCTGCCGTGCATCGCCGGCGTCGCGCCGCGCGTGAAGCTGGTGAGCCTCAAGGTCCTCGACAGCAACGGCCGCGGCGCGGTGAGCAACATCATCGCCGCGCTGGGCCACATCCACCGCATCAACAACTACGGCCGCTACCTGCGCATCCACGGCGTCAACCTCTCGGTGGGCTATCCGTTCGACCCGGAGTGGTTCGCCTGCGGCCAGAGCCAGCTCTGCGTCGAGGTGGACCGCCTGGCGCGGACCGGCGTCACCGTCGTCGCCGCGGCCGGCAACAGCGGCTACGGCACCATCGCCACCTCGTTCACCGGCGCGCGCATGGCCGGCATCATGCTCACCATCAACGATCCCGGCAACGCCGACCGCGCCATCACCGTCGGCTCCACCCACCGCGACATGCCCCACGTCTACGGCGTGTCGTACTTCTCGTCCAAGGGTCCCACCGGCGACGGCCGCTGCAAGCCGGACCTGGTGGCGCCGGGCGAGAAGATCCTGTCGTGCGCCGCCGGCCGCATGAAGGAGGAGATCGCCGCCAAGCTGGGCGCGGCGAACGTGCCGCCCACCTACCTCGAGCACAGCGGCACCAGCATGGCCGCGCCGCATGTCTCCGGCGTGATCGCCGCGTTCCTGTCCGCGCGGCGCGAGTTCATCGGCCATCCCGAGCGGATCAAGGAAATCTTCACGCGCAGCGCCACCGACCTCGGGCGCGAGCGCTATTTCCAGGGGTCCGGGCTGGTGGACCTGATGCGGGCCATCCAGTCGGTATGAGCGAAGGGAGAGCGCCATGGCGCAGCTTTCAGGATTCGACTACTTTCCGGTGCAGTTCACCAAGGACGCGGCGCTGCACGATGCCGCCGAGACGCAGGCGCTGAAGGGCCACCTGGCGCAGGGCGGCGTCACCGACCTGCTGGTGATCTCGCACGGCTGGAACAACGACATGCAGGAGGCGCGCGAGCTCTACGCGGCCCTGCTCGCCAACGTGAAATCGCTGCTGGACGAGGGCCGCGTGCCCGGCGCCGCGGGGCGCAGGTTCGCCGTATTGGGCGTGCTGTGGCCGTCGAAGAAATTCGCCGACGCCGAGCTGATCCCGAGCGGCGCGGCGGGCGCGGCGTCGCTGCTCGAGATCGCCGCGCTGCGCGAGAAGATCGAATCGCTGCGCGGCGCGTTCGACGCCGCCGACGCCGACCGGCTGCTCGACGAGCTGAAGGCGCTGCTGCCGAAGCTGGAGGACAGCGGCGCCGCGCGCGACGCGTTCGTCGAGAAGGTGCGCGCGCTGGTGCCGACGCAGGCGGCGGAGGCCGAGGACGCCTCCGCCGAGTTCTTCAGCCGGCCCGCGGGCGAGGTGTTCGACGCCATGGCGAAGCCGGTCTCGTTCACGAAGCCGGCGCCCGCGCTCGACGCCGGCGGCGCGGCGGGAATCGGCATCGGCGGGGACGCCGGCGGCGCGGCGGGCCTGGGCGAGTTCTTCAGCGGCATCGGCTCGGCGGCGCGCAACCTGCTCAACTACACGACCTACTACCAGATGAAGGCGCGCGCCGGACTGGTCGGCGGCCGCGGCGTCAACCCGCTGCTGCGCGAGATCGCCGCGGCGCACCCCGGCCTGCGCATCCACCTCGTGGGCCACAGCTTCGGCGGCCGGCTGGTGAGCGCCGTCGCCGCCGGCGACAGCGCCGCGACGCTGCTCAAGGTCCAGTCCATGGCGTTGCTGCAGGCCGCCTTCTCCCATTACGGCTTCGCGCAGAACTGGGACGGCAAGAACCACGACGGCTTCTTCCGGCGCGTGGTCACCAGCCACGCCGTCGCCGGCCCGGTCGTCATCACCTGCACGCCGAACGACAAGGCCGTGGGCGTCGCCTACCCGCTCGCCACCCTCGTCGGCGGCGCCGACCAGCTGGCCGCGGGTCTCGGCGACAAGGACAGCAAGTACGGCGGCATCGGCCGCAACGGCGCGCAGAAGACGCCCGAGGCGGTCGACCTGACGATGCAGGACGTCGGCGGCGCCTACGCCCTTGAAGCGGGCCGGCTGCACAACCTGCGCGCCGACGCCTTCATCAAGGACCACGGCGACGTGCACAACCGGCAGGTGGCCTACGCCGTCCTGAGCGCGATCGCGGGCTGACGGGCGCCGCCGGAGCGCGCCGTCACTGCCGCGAGGGGAACAGCCGCGAGGCCTGCCACTGGAAGAAGCGCACGGGCGGCGAAACCGCCAGCACGCGCCCGCCCTCGCCGACGAGCTGCACTTCGAGCACGTGCTCGCCGCGTTCGAGTCCCTGCAGCTCGAACACGCGCTCGCGGCGCGGCGGACCGAACGGCTTGCCGTCCAGCACCGGCTGCAGCGCCTGCTCCGGCTTGAGCTCGCTGTCGAGCGCGACCGCGACCGACACGTTGCCGCGGTTGTCGTGGATCGTCTCCTCCGGCGCGGGCACGGTCACCCGCACGGTCTGCGCCGCCGCGGCCGTCAGCGCCGCCGCGGCGATCGACGCCGCCACCGCGAACCTCACAAAACGCAACCATTCCATCGTCATCTCCC
>CAZGTK010000078.1:0-8976 GCA_964528415.1 uncultured Burkholderiales bacterium
GCCGCGCGCCACCGCGGCGCGACGGCGCGCACGCTGGCGGGAATCAGTACAGGAACTTGTTGATCGCGACCACGTCCTCTTCGGTCAGCACGCCGGCGGCCTGCTGCAGCTGGAGGTAGGCGATCACGTAGTCGTAAACGGCTTGGAAGTAGTCGCGCCGGGCGATGAAGAGCTGCTGCTGCGCGTTCAGCACGTCCACCTGGGTCCGCACGCCGACCTCCTGGCCGAGCTTGGTCGAATCCAGCTGCGCCTGGCTCGAGATCATCGACTGCTCGAACGCCTTGACCCGAGCGACGCCGTTGGTGACGTTCAGATAGGCCGACTGCACCCGCTGGGTGATGGTGCGGCGGACGTTGTCGAGGTCCTGCAGCGCGCGGTCCTGGTTGGACAGCGCCTCGCGCACGCGCGACTGCGTCGCGAAGCCTTCGAAGATCGGCACCGCCACCTGCACGCCGACCTGGGTGTTCTTCGAGTCGATGCCCGTGCCGGTGGCGCTCACGCCGGTGCCGACGTTGGACGCGTCGGTGTAGGAGGCGACGAGATCCACGGTCGGGTAGTGTCCCGCGCGCGCGCGGTCGACTTCCTTGGTGGCGAGGTCGTAGGCCGCCTGCTGCGTCTTCAGCTCGAGGCTGTTCTTCTCGCCGATGGCGATCCAGTCTTCCATGCGCGGCGGATCCGGCTCGAACAGCTCGAAGGTCTGGCCGCGCGCCCGCTGCAGCTCGTCGGGGAAGCGGCCGATGATCTGCTGCAGCGCGCGACGCGCGATCTCCAGCTGGTTCTTGGCCGCGATCTCCTGCGCGTTGGTGAGGTCGAAGCGCGCCTGCGCCTCGTAGGTGTCGACGATGGTGGCGGTGCCGACCTCGAAGTTGCGCTTGGCCTGCTCCAGCTGCTCGCCGATCGCCTTCTTCTGCGCGCCCGCCAGCTCGACGTTCACGCGGGCGAGCAGAATGTCGAAGTAGGACTGGGAGACGCGGAAGATGAGGTCCTGCGTGGCAGTGGCGAACTGGGACTCGGCCTGCTCGACCTGGATCTTGGCCTGCTCGTAGGCGACGAAGTTCTGCATCCGGAAAAGCGGCTGCGAGGCGGTCACGTTCCACTGGTCCGACGTGTAGCTGTCGCGGCCGCGCAGGCTGTTGTCGACGTCGTTGTAGTCGCGGCTGTAGCCGAACGAAGCCTGCGGCAGCAGGCCGGCGCGGCCCTGCGGGAGCCGCTCCTGGGCCGCCTGGTACGCCGCCCGCGCCGCCTGGTAGCGGGCGTCCTTCGCCAGCGCCTCCTGGTAGATGCCGAACAGGTCGGCGGCCTGGGCGGTGCCCGTTGCGAACAGCGCCGCGACGGCCGTCAGAGTGCGTTTCATCACGGAAACTCCCTTTCCCTAGTAGGTGGGCATGGCCGGGTCGACCTCGCTCGCCCAGGCCGCGACGCCACCCTGCAAGTTATAGATCATCCGGAAACCGGCGTGCTCCAGAAAGCGCCCCGCCATCAGGCTGCGCACGCCGTGGTGGCAGATGACGACCGTTTCGCGGTCCCGGGGCAGCGCCTCCATCTGCGCGGGCAGCTCGCGCATGGGCACGTTCAGCGAGCCGTCGATACGGCACAGCGCGTACTCCCACGGCTCGCGCACGTCGAGCAGCAGCGGCTTGGCGCGCGCCGGGTCGCGCAGCCAAGCCTCCAGGTCGTGCACGGCCACGTCCACCATGTCAAAAGCGGAACCTCGGCGCCGTCGGCGCGTTGCGGAGCGGCGGCACGACGGTGTCGAACACGTCCACCTCGCCGTAGACGCCCTCGGCGGTGCAGACGACGAGCCGGGCGCGCATTACCGGCGGCTCGCCGACGATGGCGAGCAGCCGGCCGCCGGGGCCGAGGCTCTGGGCGAAAGCCTCCGGCAGCACCGGCACCGAGCCGGTCAGGACGATGACGTCGTAGGGCGCGTGCCGGCTCCACCCGCGGGCGCCGTCGCCCAGCTCCAGCGTGACGTTGGCGAGGCCGTGGGCCTTGAGGTTCGCCGCGCCGAAGGCCTTCAGCTCGGCGTCGATCTCGACGCTGTAGACGTGCGCCGCGCGGCGCGCCAGCAGCGCGGTCATGTAGCCGCTGCCGGTGCCCACCTCCAGCACCTTGTCGGAAGGCTTCACCGACAGCTCCTGCAGCATGCGCGCTTCCATCTTGGGCGCCAGCATCACCTCGCCGCGGCCGAGCGGGATCTCCATGTCGGCAAACGCCAGTTCGCGGTAGGCCGGCGGCACGAATTCCTCGCGCCGTACCTCGAACAGCAGGTCGAGCACGCTCTGATCCAGCACCTCCCAGGGCCGGATCTGCTGCTCGACCATGTTGTAGCGGGCCTGCTCGACGTTCACGCTGCCTCCGGACGACACAACCGCGGGCGCCAGGCGGCGCGACCGGCCGCCTGCGGGAATCGCCGATTATACCGAACGCGCCTTGCGGCCCGCAGCGAACAGGCCCGAGGGTGGCCGAGGCTCACCCCGGCACCTCCGCCGAGGCGCGCCGGCGCCAGCGCCAGCGATGCCGGCGGGGCGGGTGCAGGCGCTCCTCGCCGGGGCGGCGCATGAACGCCCAGTACAGCATCGGCACCGCGAACAGCGTCAGAACGGTCGCGAAGCCGAGCCCCCAGACGATGCTGGCCGCCACCGGACCCCAAACCAGCGACTTGCCGCCGATCCCGAAGGCGAGCGAGAACAGGCCGGCGATGGTGGTCGTCGTCGTGATGATGATCGGCACGACGCGCCGGCGGGCGGCGTAGACCGCCGCGTGCAGCACGCTCATGCCCTCGCGCAGGCGTCGGTTGGCGGCGTCGATCAGCACGATGGCCGAGTTCACCGCCACCCCCGTGAGCGCGATCACGCCGTAGAGCGTGTAGAGCGACAGCGGGTTGCGCGACACCAGCAGGCCGTAGGCGACGCCGGTGAACGCGAGCGGCACCGTCACCAGGATCATGAGCGGCTGCCAGTAGCTGCGGAACTGCGCGGCCAGGATCAGGTAGATGAGGCCGACGCCGAGCACGAACAGCGCGCCCATCGCGTCGAGGCTCTCCTGGATGTCGTCGAGCTCGCCCGAGAAGTCGAGACCGGCGCCGGGAAAGCGCGCGGCGACCTCGGCCCAGCGGCGCTGGATCTCGCGGTTGACGGTCACGGAGTCGGTCGCCTCGCGGTCGAGATCCGCCTCGACCGTGATCGCGCGGCGCAGGTTGTAGTGGCGGATGATGCCGGGCCCGGCGGCCGTCTCGTGCTGCGTGAGCGCGGCCAGCGTCGTGGTGCCGCCGCCCGGCAGCGCCACCGGATCGTCGAGCACGCGGGCGATGTCCTGCGCCTGCGGCCGCAGGCCCCGCACGCGCACTTCCACCTTCTCGCCGCGGTCGCGCATCTCGGCGACGATCTCGCCGTCCACGTGCAGGCGGGTGAGCCGCGCCGCCAGCGCCGGCGACAGGCCCGCGTTGCGCACGGCCTCGCGGTCCAGCGTGAGGCGCAGCTCGGGGCGCCCCGCCACCTCGTCGTCCACCACGTCCTTGGTGCCGGGGATGGCGGCGACGATGGCCTTGAGGGCGTCGGCGGCCGCGCGCAGCTCGGCCGGGTCGTCGCCGCGCACGCGCACGCGCACCGGCTTGGCGACCGGCGGGCCGCCGGAGAGGACGGTGAAGCTCACCTTGCCCGGTCCCGGCGTCGCCAGGACGTCCGCGCGCATCGCCTCGACGACGTCCTGCGCGTCGCGCCCGCCCGGCTTGCGCGGATTGAGCGAGACGATGACCTGGCCGTAGGAGTCGCCGTAGACCGGCTCGGTCTCGGTGTACTTGAGGCCGGCCACCGAGGCCAGCGCGCGCGTCTCGTCCGGCTCGAGGTGCGTGCGCACGCGCTGCTCGGCCGCCAGCAGCTTCTCCAGCGTGGCTTCGATCGGCGCGCCGGCGGGCATGTCGACGTTCACGTAGAAGATCCGCAGCGGGTCGAAGGCGAAGAACTGCAGCCGGATCCAGCCCAGCGCCACCGATGCCGCGGCGAAGCCGACCAGCACGAACCCGACCGCGGCAAAGCGGCGCGGGCGGCGCATCACGTACATCAGGGCGAGCGCGTACCGGACCCGGATCCAGTGGTTGAAGCGCCAGCGCCAGTCGTGGCCGCGCTCGCGCGCCGACGCGAAGCGCATCGCGGACGCGTGGGTCGGCATCATCCAGAACGCCTCGGTCAGGCTGAACAGCAGGGCCACCGTGACCACGAACGGGATCACGAACATGAACTTGCCGACGATGCCCGGCAGCAGCATCAGCGGCAGGAACGCCGAGATCGTGGTGAGCACGGCGGTGGTGACCGGGATCGCCACCTCCCGCAGCGAGTCCAGCGCCGCCTGCAGCACCTGCTGGCCGCGCTCGATGCGGTAGTGGATGGCCTCGGTCACCACGACGACGTCGTCCACCAGCATGCCCAGCGCGATGACGACGCCGAGCAGCACCGAGATGTTGAGCGTGAAGCCGAGCGCGTAGAGCACGCCGAAGGTGCCGGCCAGCGCGAACGGGATGCCGAGCGAGACGAGGAGCGCCAGCCGCGCGCCGAGGAACGCCCAGCACACCGCCAGCACCAGCGCGAGGCCGATGAGGGCGTTGCGCTGCATGATGGTGAGCGCCTCCTGCGTCGGCACCGTCTGGTCGTCGAGCAGCTTGAGCTCGACGCCGGCCGGCGCCAGCAGGCGGTTCTTCTCGCCGATGTAGCCGTTGACGCGCTCCACCAGCTCCAGCGTGTTGGTGTAGCTCTTCTTGTTCACCGCCATCAGCACCGCCGGCCGGCCTTCGTGCCGCACCAGCTGCTCCGGCGTGGCGCGGTCGCGCGACGTGGTGGCCACGGCGTCGAGCGGTATCTTGGTCTGCGCTCTGCCCGCCGGGCTGACCGTCAGCCGCGCCAGGTACTCGGGGTCGGCGTCGGTGCCCAGCACCCGCACCAGCCACTCGGCGTCGCCGGCCTTGACCTTTCCGGCAAAGGTGTCGCGGAACCACCCGCCGACGGCGTCGGCGACGTCTGCTGCGGTCAGGCCGCGGGCGGCGAGCCGGTTCGGCTCGAACTCCACCACCAGCTCGGGGTCGTGCAGCCCGCTGGCGAACACGGTATCGACGCCGGCGATGCGCTCGAGGTCGGTCTTCACGCGGCGCGCCGCGTCGCGCAGCTGCTCGTCGTCGGCGCGGCCCACCACCAGCACCATCGCCGTCGGAAAACCGTTCGAGGTGGTGATCTCGTCCACGCGCGGGTCATCCACCACCTCCTCGGGCAGCTCGTCGGTGGCCTTGTTCTGGATCTCGCGGCGCAGGTCGTTGACGCGCTTGTCGAACACGCGCGGGGACAGCTCGTTGAAGCGCACCAGGATGTTGGAGACGTTCTCGCGGCTCGAGGACAGGATGTAGCGGATGTCGGAGACCTGCTGGATCGCGTCCTCCAGCGGCTCGGTCACCTTCTTCTCGACGTCCTCGGCGGACGCGCCCGGCAGCGTGGTGGTGATGTTGACCCAGTTGAAGTTGATCTCCGGGTCCTGCTCGCGCGGCAGGGTCACGTAGGCGTAGGCGCCCAGCACCAGCACCACCGCGAAGGTGATGTTGGCGAGCGGGTGGTTCGCCAGCAGTTTTTGCAGCAGCTTCACGGCTTGCCTGCGGCGATGGGCTTGCCGTCGTCGGCGCGGTGCCTGCCCTCGACGATGACGAGGGTGGCCGGCGCCAGGTCCGCGACCGCCGCCCGCCCCTCCTGCGCGTCCGGCAGCGGCACGAAGCGGGCGGTGCCCGAGTTGGCGACGAACACGCCGAGCCGCCCGCCGCGCTTCACCACCAGCTCGGCCGGCAGGTGGGGCCGGTCGTCGCGCCAGACGATGCGGCCCGACGCGCCCGGCGAGGCCTTCGCGCCGGTGAATTCCAGCCGCGCCTCGACGGTGCGGGCCTCGCGCTTGACCGCCGGCGAGATGCGCGCAAGGCGCAGCGGGTAGCGCCCGCCGTCGGTGACGAACGCGATCTCGCGGGCGCCGGCGAGCGAGTCGCGGTCGCGCGCCTGCACGTCGGCAGTCACCTCGATGCGGTCGGCGTCGAGCAGGCGCAGCAGGGGCGTGCCCGGCGTCGCCAGCTCGCCCACCTGGCCGGGCCGCTCCAGCACCACGGCGCGGTAAGGCGAGCGGATGATGGTCTTCGACAGGTTCAGGCGCGCCTGCTCGAGGCTCGCGCGGGCCAGCGCGAGGTCGGAGCGCGCCACCTGCAGTTCGGTCTCGCGCTGGTTGAGCGCCTCGGCCGAGATGAAGCTTTTCGCCTGCAGGTCCTTGGCGCGCTTCAGCTGCGACTCGGCCAGCGCGAGGCGCGCCTGCGCCGCCTGCACCTCGGCCTCGCCCTTGCGCAGCGCCAGCTCGTAGTCGGCCGGGTCGAGCCGGGCCACGACCTCGCCCTTGGGCACCACCGCGCCGATCGGGGCCGGCAGCGCGGTCACGCGCGCCGTCACCTCGGCGGAGATGCGGCTCTCGTTCAGGCTCACGGCGGCGGCCGACGCCTCGCGCTCGGGATGGACGGCCAGCGCCGAGAACGGCCGCAGGGTCACCGGCAGCGGCGCGTCCTGCGCCGCCGCCGGGAGGGCCGCGGCGGCGGCGAGCCAGCAGGCGGCAAGGGGGGTGCCGAATCGGCGTCGGTGCATCGTCAGTCCCATTCGTTGTGGTCCGTCTCGGTCGTGCTCAGTACATTCGGTGCCGGAACAGCCAGCCGGCGAGCGTCAGGCTGACCACGCCTATGACCGCCATCGGCCAGAATTCGTGCGCCAGCACGTCGAAGGAAACGCCCTCCAGGAAGACCTTGCGCAGGATCACGAGGAAGTAGCGCAGCGGATCGAGCAGGGTGATGGCCTGGACGAGCGGGGGCATGTTGGCGATCGGCGTGGCGAAGCCCGACAGGGTCACTGCCGGCACCATGAACAGGAACGCGCCCAGCAGCCCCTGCTGCTGGGTCACCGCCAGCGACGAGATCAGCAGCCCGACGCCCACCGCGGAGAGCAGGAACAGGGCGAGGCCGGCGTAGAGCACCGCGAGGCTGCCGAGCAGCGGGATGCGGAACCACAGCGTCGCCACGAGAATGATGAGGGTCGCCTCGGCGATGCCGACGAGAAAGCCGGGCAGCGCCTTGCCGATCAGGATCTCGATGGGCCGCAGCGGGGTGACCAGCAGCTGGTCGAAGGTGCCCTGCTCGCGCTCGCGCGCCACCGACAGCGCGGTGGTCAGCATGGTCACCAGCAGCGTGATGACGCCGACGATGCCGGGAATGAAGAACCAGCGGCTCTCGAGGTTGGGGTTGAACCACGACCGCACGACGAGCTCGGCCGGCGGTTCCGGCAGGTCGCGGCGCTCGCGCCACTGCGCGTTGAAGCCGTTGACGATCGTGCGCACGTAATTGACGGCCACGGCCGCCGTGTTGGAGTTGCGGCCGTCGACGATCACCTGCAGCGGCGCCGGGTCGCCGGAGAGGAGCTTGCGGCCGAACTGCGGCCCGACGTGGATCACCAGCAGCGCGCCCTTGGCGTCCACCAGCGGCGCGATCTGCTCCACCGAGTCGAGCGTCGCCACGCGCTCGAAGTGGGGCGAGCCGTCGAACGCGGCGAGCAGCTCGCGCGAGGCGGCGCTGCGGTCCTGGTCCAGCACCGCGTAGCCGATGTGGTTCAGGTCGAACGTCGCCGCGTAGCCGAATACCAGCAGCTGGATGATGGGCGGCACGATCAGCACGAAGCGGCTCTTCCGGTCCCGGAACAGGGCCAGGAACTCCTTGTGCACCAGCGCTCGGATCCGCCGCCACATCGGCCGTCCTACTGCAGACGCTTGCGCGTGTTGCGCCAGGTCAGGCCGAGGAACAGCGCCGCCATCGCCGCCAGCGCCAGCGCGTTGGGCAGGATCACGGACCAGACGTCGCCGGCCAGGAACAGCGTCGTGACGATGGCGACGAAGTAGCGCGCGGCGACGACGTGGGTGATGGCCTGCACCACCGGCGGCATGCTGCTGATGTCGAAGATGAAGCCGGAGAGCAGGAACGCGGGCAGGAAGGTGGCGAGGATCGCGATCTGGCCGGCGACGAACTGGTTGCGCGCCAGCGTCGAGATCAGCAGGCCCATGCCGAGCGCCACCAGCAGGAACAACGACGAGGTGAGCCACAGCAGCCAGAGCGAGCCGCGCAGCGGCACGCCGAACAGCCACACCGCCATCGCCACCGACAGCAGCATGCCGCCGGTGCCGAGCACGAAATAGGGAATCAGCTTGCCGAGCAGGATCTCGGATACGCCGGCCGGCGTGACCAGCAGCGCCTCCATGGTGCCGCGCTCCCACTCGCGCGCCATGACCATGGCGGTGAGCAGCGCGCCGATCAGGGTCATGATCACGACCACCAACCCCGGCACCAGGTAGTTGCGGCTCCTGAGCTCGCTGTTGAACCAGACGCGCTGCTCGATCCTGACCGGCGCCTCGAGCTCCTGGCCGCGCGCGGTGGCGCGGCTTTGCAGCCAGTTCGACCAGGCGCCCTCGACGTAGCCCGCGACCAGGCGGCCCGTGTTGGCGTCGATGCCGTTCACGAGGATCTGGATCGGCGCGGCCTCGTCGCGGTGCAGGCGCTCGCTGAAGTTTGCGCGCAGGTGCACGATGCCGTTCACGCGGCCGGCCAGCATGGCCTGCGTCGCTTCGCCCAAGGACGCCATCGGCGTGACGTCGAAATAGCGCGAGCCGCGCAGCGAGGCGGCGAACGACGCCGCGTCGGCGTCGCGCGTCTCCGCCACCACGGCGACCGGCACGTTCTCCGCGTCCAGCGACACGCCGTAGCCGAACAGCAGCAGCAGGAACGCGGGCATCAGGAAGGCGATCGCGATGCTGCTGGGGTCGCGCACGATCTGCAGGAACTCCTTGCGCACGAGGCCGCGCAGGCGCTGGCCGCCGCCGCCGCGCGGCGCCGCCGGTCGCGCGGATGCCGTCATGTCGCCGCCCCCCGGCCGG